>NZ_JBATGR010000294.1:0-4938 GCF_049665975.1 Eudoraea sp. | reverse complement strand
CTTTTAAGGGTTGCACCTGCGTCTCTCTCCAGGTCTGTTAGTACAGTTATTTTATATTTTCTCATGATATAGGATTTATGCTGATTTCGGCCTTAATCTAAAAAACTCCAAAAAACTATTTGGATTTTCGACAACACCTCTTTCAGAGATTAAATGAATGTCAATATTTCTTTCTTTTGCTTTAAATGCAAAGTCATCCAAGATTTCAATGATATCATTATCAAGGTATCTTGTTTTTCGAACGTCTATTTCTAAAAATGTTTCTCTCGGTAGGCTATCCAACTCCTTCAAAATGGCACCCTTGTTAAAGAAAGTAACTTCCTCTGCAAGCGTTATTTTGATTCTATGTTTGCCATTGCTTATATCCTCGATATGAAGAAAATGAGAATTTTGATAGCTTTTTATCAGGATGACCGCTATTCCAACCCCTAATCCCAACCCGATACCTATAAGCAGGTCAGTAAAAATGATACCAAGCACAGTAACTGTAAACGGGATAAATTGTTTCCATCCAATGTCATACATTTTTTTAAATAGCGCAGGTTTTGCCAACTTATAACCCACAATTAATAGAATGGCTGCCAGGACTGAAAGCGGTATCATGTTCAATAGTCTGGGGATGAGAATTACGGATATCAAAAGAAGGAAACCATGAATGATAGCAGACATTTTCGATCTTCCTCCTGACTGGATATTTGCAGAACTCCTCACTATCACCTGGGTAATGGGTAAACCTCCTATTAGCCCGGAAATAATATTTCCGGTCCCTTGAGCCAAAAGCTCTTTGTTGGTAGGAGTTACTCTTTTTTGTGGGTCTAGTTTATCAGTAGCCTCAACACATAAAAGGGTTTCAAGGCTGGCCACTAAGGCAATGGTAAAGGCCGTTATCCATATTTCCGGACGGACTATAACCTGAAAATTAGGAAAACTAAACTGACCCATAAATGAATCCAGCGTATCAGGAATAGGTACGCTTACCAGATGATCGGAAGAGATACCCCAAAAGCCACTATCTTTTGTTAAATTATAATATAGTATTCCCACAAACACAGCTACTAAAGGTCCTTGAATTAGTTGAAAAATTTTAGCCTTCTTGATAAGAAAATTATCCCAAAGGACTAATATTCCAAGGGCAAGAAAAGCAACCATTGTAGCTCCCGGGCTTATAAAATTCACAGCATTAAATATCTCCGAGAAGGTATTTTCTCCATCTACCTGAAAAAACGCAAAATCTCCTTCAGGATCTGCATCGTATCCAAAGAAGTGAGGAATTTGTTTTAGAATGATAATGAGTCCAATTCCGGTAAGCATACCTTTAATAACAGAAGAAGGAAAATAATAGGCAATAATACCAGCCTTAAGGACGCCAAATATGATTTGAATGGCACCACCTAAAACCACAGCGACTAAGAAGTTTTCATAACCTCCTAAGGCACCAATTGCAGTCAAAACTATGGCCGCTAATCCCGCAGCCGGGCCGCTCACGCCTATTTGGGATCCGCTTAGAGTTCCTACGATAATGCCCCCTACAATACCGGCTATTAATCCTGAAAATAATGGAGCGCCGCTGGCGAGTGCAATTCCCAGGCATAATGGGAGTGCGACAAAAAACACCACAATACTGGCAGGGATGTCGTTTTTCAAATATCTTAACATAACTAAATATAAATTTCCTTTAATGAATGTTAAAGGTTGATTAGAAATTAATTTTTAAATGGATTTATGCTTGTCTGACTAAAAATTCAGGTGGAGGTATTGGAATTTCAATTGCATGAGAAGAAATGATTATCTCCAGTTGATCCGAAAGAAGTAATCTTTCCTGCGGTGAGATGTGTATTTGTGCTATCGAATATTCAAGTAATGTTTTTTCTTCACTGCCGTCTTTCTTGCCCTGTTCTTGTTGTTCCTCTTCATTTAAGTTTACAGAAATAAAAATGCTATCATCATTATGTATCAATGTTATGACGGATGGCGCAAATACCGCAAACAGCCAAATCGAAATAAGTGAAGCTAAAATACTAGATTTTATCATCTGAAATTGGTTAGAAGACAAATATAGAAGGAACTATATCATATATTTGTTAAAGAAAACTAAAAATCTTTCAACAATTTTATTTCATTTGAAGGCACCCAACCTGTTTTCCCATCTTTCAGTTCTATTTTTTTCCAATCATCCAACTCATCCAATACATATACTTTGGTGCCTTCATGTAAAAGGAATGCTTGTGAACTTCTATTATTAGGTTCAGACTTAACGATTAGCTCTTCAGAAAAAACGATAGCTGGCATCTCTGCCTTAAAATCGCGGAATTGAATTAATGCCAATACAAAGCAGAAAACCGCAATAAAGAAAGAAGTAATACTAGCGATAAAAGCTATTCGCTTTTGGGTTGAGTATCTTAAGTAATAAAACAAGAGATAGGCCAAAATAAATAGGAATACAAACAAAACAGCCGCATAGGACCATTGATCAAAAGAGAGCAATCTGGTGATGTTTTTGTATAACTTTGATAGACTTGTCTCCGGAAGTGGCTCAAAAGCATCTAAAGTCATGTTCTGAGCATATGACAGATTATTTTTGATTTCCCTATCATTGGGTTTAAGCAACAAAGCCTTTTCATAATAGTAAATACTGGGGGCTATTTGATTTAATTTGTAGTAGCAGTTGCCCAAATTATAGTAAACAGCTGCCGAATGCTCACCGTTCTCTATTATTTTAAAGTAGTTCTCAGAGGCTTTTTCATATTCACCTTCATTATAATATGTTGTTGCCCTGTTAAAAAGAGCATCGTTTTGTGCACTAGCAGTGAATGAAAACAACAATAATAATAAGACAATTAAATTCTTCATGACTAAAGTTTTTTGTCTATTGATGAAATTGTTTCACTGGCTTTGTTGTAATCCTGCTGCATTTGAACATCAGAGAAAGGGCTATATCGGGCCATTTCACAATTTTTAAGCAGATCTACAAAAGCGTGGATAGCAGTCTCGTCTATTTCTTTTTTAGATAATAGAGAAGCTATTTTATCCTTACTAAACTCAGAAGTCTCTATTTTTAGCTTTGCTTTCAGATAGTTGTGTAAAGCTTTTTCAAGTGCAATATAAAATGCATCCTTGTTACCTAATGCTTTTTTGGCCTCAGAGAGATATTTCCTTGCCAGTTTGTTCGCTTTCTTTATTTTGTTGCCGGCTATATCACTAGCTATGGCTTCCCGTCTTTTTCCAAACAACACGGCAATTGGGATAAGCAAAAAGGGTGAAAACAACCAAAAATAAAACCTTGTAGAACCAAAAAAATAATTTGTGCCAATTGCGGTTAAGTTTGGCTTAAGTTTAATAAAATTAAATTGATCATTTGCGCCAATAACCGCCTGCTTATTTTGTGAGGAAGGGGCATTTGTTATTGCCCCTGATCCCAATGGGCCTTCCATTACATTGATCATAATTTCATCTGAAGTCACAGATTTGTAGCTCTTTATTTCCGGATCAAAATAACTGAATGTAATGCCAGGGATAGGATATTTACCTCTGAATGAAGGTACTATTGTATAATTATTGCTAACCTTGCCCTTCATACCCGATAACGTGGTTCTCACCTCTTCGTTAAATTCGGGTTCATAAACTTCTAAAGCTCCGGGCAGCGAAGGCTCAGGTAACTGAAACAGTTTTAAATTGCCATTCCCTTTTACCGTAATTATAGCTTGAAGGGATTCTGAAGCATTTAGTGTTGTTTTGCTCGTTGAAACAGAAAATTCAAAACTGCCCACTGCACCACCAAAATCTGACGGTTTCCCTTCAACTGGTAAGGGTTTTACATTTATAATGCGCTTTCCAGCAGATACCGTTTTATTTGTTTGAGTATATATTCTGCCACCAAAAAAATCACGTTTGTTGGAAGGCACCTCCAATGTTACATCTAAAGAAAGAGGCTCAATAGTCAGTTGACCGCTCTTTTGAGGATAAAGCACCACTCTTTTAAGAACTACAAAACGATAAGCCTTACCCTCATAAGTGCCATTTTGAACGTCATATCTTGTGAAGGGCATATCCTGGCTCCAGAAATTATTGTATTTAGGATTGTCCAGCGGCCGGAAATTTGAAACATTAATTGAAGGACTTACATACAATTTGTACACTACACTGATAGCTTCATTGAGATAAGGAGAAGTTTTAGAAACTTCTGCTACTAAATGTAAATTATCATCTGCAATATCATCTACAGACATCTGATCATTAGGTCTATCTACCGCTGCCGTAACCTCGACATTTTTTGACAGGGATTTATAAACCTTTCCGTCTATGGTAATAGTGGCCTGCTTAATAGCAAATTTACCCTGGGCAGAAGGTGCAAGGGTATAAGAATACGTTTTGGAATAACTCCTGACACCGTTTATCCACGAAGAACTAATAGATTGAGAAGGCCCCATGAGCACTCTGAAGCCTTGAAAATCAGGAGGAGTAAAATTATCCCCGTCTTTGTTCATGGCAAAATCTACCCGCAAACGTTCGTTAATTCCCAACTTGCTTTTGCTGAGCTTTACTTCAAAAGTAATAGCTTCTTTATCTTGTGCCATTAGCTGGTTGGAGACCAGTAATAGTAAAGAAATACAAATTATATAATATTTAGGTTTATTAAATATCACCAATCTTTCACATTTTTTGTTTTGACACCTTTAACTTTCTGGGCATCCATTTTTTCCTTAACTTTTTTCTCTTCGTTTTGCATTGCCTCAAGCAAATTCTTTATTTGTTGTTGAGATAATTGGTTTGGTCTGGGTTGTTTCTGCTGTTGTTGATCTCCTTGCTCGGGCTGCTTTTTTTCTTCTTTATTATCGTCCCCATCCCCTTTTTTATTTTCTTCTTTTTCCTGCTCACCTTTATCTCCTTCATTACTCTCTTTGTCCTTTTCTTCGTTTTTGGGATCACCTTTGTTCTCGT
>NZ_JBATGR010000293.1:0-1552 GCF_049665975.1 Eudoraea sp. | reverse complement strand
TCAGGAGAATACTTAATGGCGTTGTATAACAAATTGGTTAATGCCAACGAAATAATCTTCTCATCCTGATGTATAGTAAGATCCTCTATATTAAGGGGATAATTAATTTTTTGACCTGTTTTTAGTAACATATTCGCATTATAAATTACCTCATTAACAACTTTACTAAGCGAAAAATCATTAAGTCTATAAACTTCTTTTCCCTTCTCTAATCGCTCAATAGATAAAAAATCATTCAATATTCCGGTAAGATGATGTACCCCTGTTTTAATAGATTTTAAATGTTTCTCCCTGATATCCTGCTGTTCAGTAGATGTATATTTACCAACCAATGTGGCTGAGGTAAGGATAGTGCTTAAAGGAGTTTTGAACTCATGAGAAACCATCGAAAGGAATTTGGTCTTTAGATTGTTCAGTTCCTTTTCTTTGTCCAAAGCTTCCTCAAGTTCCTTGGTTCTTAGTGCAACCGTTTTTTCGAGTTTTTGAGTATAATTTTTTCGTTCAGAAATATCCAGGACAATGGCTACTATCAAAATTTTATTACCAAGACTGGAGGATTGCAAATGAATTTCAGCAGG
Source organism: Eudoraea sp. (assembly GCF_049665975.1). Taxonomy (GTDB): domain Bacteria; phylum Bacteroidota; class Bacteroidia; order Flavobacteriales; family Flavobacteriaceae; genus Eudoraea. The sequence continues at coordinate 974 of NZ_JBATGR010000293.1, read as the reverse complement.
ATATGTTGTTCCATCCTTGCGCCTAAACTGGGTTTCAAATGTAATTTTCTTTTTACTACTTAACTGTAAGGGATCTAGAATTTCCCTGAACCGATCTTCAGTAATACCCGTAATAAGATCTGTTATTGTTAATCTTTTAATTTCTCTAATGGTATATCCAGTATTCTTATGGCCACCATAATTTACATGTGTGAACCCTAGTGTTACCGCATCAAAAACATATATCTCGTTAAGAGATTCATCAAAAATCTTTAGGAAATGTCTTATCTCTTCTTCCGCTTTTACGCGGTTGGTTATATTATTTTGAATTCCTACAAAATGTGTGATCTTACTATCTTTATTTCGGATTGGATTAATAGAGACTTCATTCCAGAATAAGGTGCCGTCCTTTTTGTAATTCCTCACCCGTACCTGGCACCTTTTGCCTGCTGCTATGGCCTTATGCATTATTTTAACTCCTCTTTGGTCATTGTCGCCTTTCTGGAGGAACCTGCAATTTTTATTAAGGACTTCAGATTCTGAATATCCGGTAAGTTTCTTAAATGCCCTGTTCACATATATAATAGGATTATCCTCTTTTAATGCATCTGAAATGACAATACCGTTTTGGGTAGCCTCCAAAGCTTCACTTTTTACATTTAAGTTTTTTTCAATTTCTATTCTTTCCGACAAATCATGGACTAGTGCCAGAACATAAGTTCTTTCATAAATTGTAAAAGGATTAAAATTTACAGTCAAAGGAAATTCCTCGCCAGATTTTCTCCTTCCCTGCACACAACGCCCACCGTCCATTGAATCTTTCTTTGTGTGCTTGAAATATTTTTTAAGATGTTCTTTATGGGCATTTTTAAACTTATCAGGAATTATTTCAGAAATAGGTTTTCCTAAAAGTTCATCATGGGAAAAATCAAAGAGACGTGCTGCTTTTTTGTTAATAGAGACAATTAGCTGATCCTGATTAACCACTATTATTC
>NZ_JBATGR010000292.1:0-2799 GCF_049665975.1 Eudoraea sp. | reverse complement strand
TCTGTATGAGATGGAAAATTTTCAAAAGTGCACTAATCAAATTCTTTTATATATTTAGGGGTTTCAGAGATAAAACCGTTATGAACAAACGAGTAGGAATTCTTATTATCTGTTGCCTTTATTTGAGTGCCTGTCAAATGAAAAAAACCGACTTAAGTGAGGCTTCGGTGATCAGAGATTTTGATGAAATTGTGGCAGACGGTAAACTTAAAGTGTTGATTGCCTATAGCGCTACAAGTTATTTTTTGTATCGCGGTCAAACCATGGGCTATGAGTATGATTTACTAAAACGTCTTGCCAAAGAATTGAACCTGGAATTGGAATTAAAAGTGTCCAGGAATCTCGATGAAATGTTGGATGAGCTAAAAAATGGCAACGTAGACCTTGTGGCACACGGCCTGGCTGTTACACAAGAGAGAAAGAAGGTGGTGGCTTTTAGCAATTATTTATACCTCACCAAACAGGTATTGGTACAAAGAAAACCTGATAACTGGCGTAAACTTACTGTCGATGATATAAAGGAAGCCATGATACAGGATCCCATTGAGCTAATAGGCGACACCGTTAGCGTTAGAAAGAATTCTTCTTATTTAAAACGGCTTTTAAATTTGTCAAAGGAAATTGGAGGTAATATTTATATAGACTCCCTTGAAGGTTCTCTTTCTACAGATGAAATCATTAAACAGGTAGTAGATAAAAAAATAAAGTATACAGTGGCCGACGGGAATCTGGCAAGGATTAATGCCTCACACAACCCTATTTTAGATGTGAGCATCCCGGTAAGTTTTTCACAACGCATTTCGTGGGCCGTCAGAAAAAATTCTCCTGTATTACTTGAAGCCATAAACACGTGGATTGAAGAAGAAAAGAAAAGCTCTGATTATTATGTTATATACAACAAGTATTTTGAAAATAAAAGAAGTTTTAGGCGGCGAGCTAAAAGTAAGTTTTACAGCCTTAATAAAAATCAGATAAGCCCTTATGACAAACTAATAAAAGAACATGCCAAAGAATTGGGATGGGATTGGCGACTATTGGCTTCGCTAGTGTATCAGGAATCTCAGTTTCAACCAAATGACACTTCCTGGGCAGGAGCAAAGGGCCTGATGCAGATGATGCCATCAACGGCAAAGGCGCTTGGAGTTAAGGACAGGGAGAATCCGGAGGAAAGTTTACGAGGGGGAGCAGCCTATCTGGAACAATTATATGGTAATTTTGATCAGGTAAAGGATTCAGTACAGCGGATAAAGTTTGCCATGGCTTCCTATAATTGTGGATACCAACATGTAAGAGATGCCCAAAACCTGGCAGAAGTTCGTGGCCTTGACAAATACACCTGGGATAGCAATGTAGATAAAATGATCCTGGGGCTAAGTGATCCGAAAAACTATAACCATGACATTGTACAGTATGGTTACGTAAGAGGTGTAGAAACCTATGATTATGTTACAGAGATTTTTAACCGTTATACACTGTACAGTACATTGGTAAACTAGGTTTGCATCAGTATGGGCGACTTCGCTTGAGGTGATTTTGAACTACAATCTATTCCTCGTATTGATACAAATCGGCCAATTTGTAGATCAGAAAATTAATTATGTCCTCATCACTTTCTCCATTGAGGTACATGTTGAACGCGGAACCGGCCTGCTCCTCTTTAAAAAATTCCAAATCATCAGAGCCGTATTCGCTAAATGCATTCCAGGACTTAAGCCCTTCCAGTATCTCCCTGTGGGCAATATATCTCCTCCTTGCAAGCTCCAGATTATTCCGGAAGCTCTTATTATTGCGATTACCAATCTCGTCCTTTTGAGAATTTAATTTTAGATATTCTTGTTGAATACGAGTATCTGCTGCTTCTGCCTCCGATATTATCTTAAAATATGCCCGGGATATTAAGGAATTGTACTTTCTCTCAAAAGAAGCGTAGTTAACGTTTTCCAAAAAACTATCTCCCTCCAGAACTCCTGGATCTTCAGTGCTTGAATAATACTCTTTAGTGTCATTCGACGCCAAAAAATCATCCTTCTCCAAAGATCGGTTCCAGGCTTCAGATTTTATGGTCTCCTTCCAAATCTTACGGTATTCTCGTTTAAAGTTTCTCTGTGATGAGGTGCAACCTTCAATTAAAAAAACTAAAAGAAGAAAACTAAAAACCTGAACATATCTATAATATCCTGCTTTACTCATGATAAGAAAAATCTTATTTAAGCATGAGCAGATTTTTAAGAATGCATGATATGGAAAAGGGGAAGGCTAAAAACCTTTGGCAATATAAGAAAGAATTCCCATCTCTCATATCAAAATTATGTCAAGAAGACATATAAAATCGATTACTTATCAAATGCCTTGAATGATACCTGTATTTCATTAAGTATGCGACTATTTAAAACGACTAAAATTCTAGGCAGAGTAACTAGTTTTGTCAGGCTGTTTGGAGTTTTGGCTCAATTACATAATACATTTTCATCATACCCTTATTTTTAACTTTGATTTTGCCTCTATATTCGCATTCAAATTCATCCTTTATCAATTCATAGGTGTTTTCAGAGATGTTTATTCTGCCTGTTTCTGAATTCGTTTCCATCCGGGCGGCAACATTTACAGTATCTCCCCAAATATCATAGGCAAATTTTTGAGTGCCTACTACTCCTGCCACCACAGGGCCCGTATTAATCCCAATGCGGATCTCATAAGGCATGATATTGTCTTTATTTTTTATTTTCACTTTTTCAGTGATCCGGGCTATTTCAAAAGCAGCATGCACCATTCTGATGGCATGATCTTCTTTATTTAAAT
>NZ_JBATGR010000291.1:0-8156 GCF_049665975.1 Eudoraea sp. | reverse complement strand
GAAGAATAGGGAACTATTTATGTAAAAAAAATCCCCAAGCTGAGCTTGGGGATTTTTTTTGTTATTAGTTCTAAAAAAGTCCGTGAATTTCAGCATCTATTTTGTTAATCACCTCGCCCAGATGTTCGGGATTATCAACAAAATCTAATTGATCTACATCAACTACCAATAAATTGCCTTTTTCATAACCATGTGCCCATGCTTCATATCGCTCGTTCAACCGGCTTAGATAATCAATAGAGATAGAATTTTCATAATCTCTTCCTCGTTTGTGAATCTGGTTCACCAAATTGGGGATTGAACTTCTCAGGTAAATAAGAAGATCCGGAGGTTGTACAAGACTTTCCATAAGTTCAAAAAGGCTGGAGTAGTTGCTAAAATCCCTATTGGTCATTAATCCCATGGCATGCAAATTAGGTGCAAAAATATGGGCGTCTTCGTAAATAGTTCTGTCCTGGATTATATTTTTCCCCGATTCCCGGATCTTTAGTATTTGTCTGTACCTGCTATTTAAAAAATAAATCTGCAGGTTAAAACTCCAACGCTCCATTTGGTTGTAAAAATCATCCAAATACGGATTGTCTACTACATCTTCAAAATGTGCCTCCCATCTGTAATGTTTCGCTAAAAGCCTGGTGAGGGTAGTTTTTCCGGCTCCTATATTTCCAGCAACGGCAATATGCATATAGTGTTTAAATTAATGGTTGGTGTCTTAAATTTAAGAGAAACACAATATACAAAGTATCTTCTGGAAGAGAAAAAATAGTTGTTGAAATACGAGAGATAATTATATATTATCAAAATTTTTATTTCAATTGCATTTATGTACTTTTGTTTCCATTGAATAAGAGGAAGGATTTGACTGATTGCAACCTCTTATGCAGAACCCATTTTAAGATCAGGTAAAAGTACTTTTTTGATGATCATAAAAGTTTTGCAAAAGAAAAAATGCTAAAGCAGTTTCTGCAGATCAATCTGAGTTGTAAACTTCTTTTTTAAGCGTCCGTCAAATCAATTTAATTTTTTTTAAAAAAGTAAAATTTATGGCCTATTTGTTTACTTCGGAATCTGTTAGTGAAGGACATCCTGATAAGATAGCAGATCAGATTAGCGATGCATTATTGGATAATTTTTTAGCCTTTGACCCTGAAAGCAAGGTGGCTTGTGAAACCTTGGTGACTACAGGTCAGGTTATATTGGCTGGGGAAGTTAAAAGTCATACCTACGTAGATCTGCAACAAATAGCCCGAGATGTTATAAACAAGATTGGTTATACCAAAGGTGAGTATCAGTTTAGTGGAGATTCATGCGGAGTCATCTCATTAATTCACGAGCAGTCCAAAGAAATAAATCAGGGTGTAGATCGCGGAAATAAAGAAGACCAGGGTGCGGGTGATCAGGGTATGATGTTCGGTTATGCGACCAACGAAAGTGAAAATTATATGCCATTGGCATTGGATATTTCACATAGAATACTTGAGGAACTATCCCTGTTAAGAAAGGAAAAAAATGAGATAACTTATTTGAGACCTGATGCTAAAGCCCAGGTTACCATAGCGTATTCGGACGATAATATACCTGTTAGAATTGATACTATAGTCATATCTACTCAGCATGATGAGTTTGACAAGGATGACACTAAAATGTTATCAAAAATTAAAGAAGACCTTATTACTATTTTAATACCCAGAGTTATAGCAAAGTTACCACAGCGCGCCCAGAGCTTGTTTAACGATAAGATTACATACCATATCAATCCTACCGGTAAATTTGTAATTGGAGGGCCCCATGGGGATACCGGTTTAACAGGAAGAAAAATTATTGTGGATACTTATGGAGGTAAAGGTGCCCACGGGGGAGGTGCTTTCAGTGGAAAGGACCCCAGTAAAGTTGACCGCAGCGCAGCTTATGCGGCAAGGCATGCAGCAAAAAATTTGGTTGCAGCTGGAGTTGCTGATGAAATCTTGGTACAGGTAAGTTATGCTATTGGACTGGCGGAGCCTACTTCTATTTTTGTAAATACTTATGGAACCTCAAAGGTGGCTTTGAGCGATGGCGAAATAGCCCGGAAAGTATCTGAACTATTTAAAATGAGACCTTTTGATATAGAAGAACGACTTAAATTAAGAAATCCTATTTACTTAGAAACAGCGGCCTATGGACACTTTGGGAAAGAACCAAGAATGGTGTCAAAAGTATTTGAATCCCCTTATAATGGTAAGGTAGAAAAAACTGTGGAGTTATTCACATGGGAGAAATTAAATATGATCGATGAGGTAAAATTTGCATTCAATTTGTAATTTTTTACGCAAATAATAGGAATTTCAGTTTTTCCATACTTATATTTGCTTTCACTAAGTTCAATCACTTGTTGAAAAGTTATCAAGAAAGGTGGAGGGAATAGACCCTTTGAAGCCTTAGCAACCCTTTGTCTCTCGCGCGAAGAAGGTGCTAAATTCTATCACATGAAAATTGTGACAGATAACATAAAAGAATTACCAGTGGTAATTTTTCTTTCTTAATAACATTTTAATATTTCCTGTCTGCTTATAATAGCACTTAGGTTTGGATTGTACGGAATTATATATTTAAGGACGATATGAAGATCGTTTTGAAAACAATTTGTATTAAGAACCAGTATTCATTTTGAATACATAGAAACAAACATCATGAGTGAACACAAATTTTCTACCAATGCATTACATGCTGGTCATGACACAACGCTAAATGCTGGTACCCGGGCAGTGCCAATTTATCAAAGTACGGCCTATGTATTTAACGATTCTGAACATGCAGCTAATTTATTTTCTTTAGCGGAGTTCGGTAATATATATACCAGAATAAACAATCCTACGAATGATATTTTAGAACAACGGCTTGCTGCACTGGAAGGTGGTATTGCTTCAGTTGTAACTTCTTCGGGAACAGGAGCTATTAATACGGCCCTTTTAGTTCTCTTGAAATCAGGAGATCATATTGTGGCTTCCAATAGCCTATATGGGGGGACTTATAATTTATTGAGTGTTACCCTACCCCGTTTTGGGATTACCACAACATTTGTTGACCCTTCAGATACGTCAAATTTCGGGAAGGCTGTAAAGGAGAATACACGCGCAATTTTTGTAGAGTCACTGGGAAATCCAAAGTTGGATGTTCTTGATTTAAAAGCTATATCAGCAGAAGCAAAGGCTGCCAAAATTCCTTTCATTGTTGATAATACCGTGGCAACACCAGCCTTGTTAAATCCGATTGAGCATGGAGCCAATATTGTAATTCATTCTCTTACTAAATATATTAATGGCAATGGTACAGCACTTGGTGGTGCAGTAATAGATGCCGGAACCTTTGATTGGGCAAACGGAAAATTTCCTGAATTTACAGAACCTTCGGCAGGATATCACGGTTTAGTATATCATGATGCATTGGGGCCGGCTGCATTTATTGCTAAGGTTAGAATCGAAGGTTTAAGGGATCATGGTGCTTGTCTGAGTCCATTTAATGCCTTTCAAATAATCCAAGGTCTGGAAACTCTTGAAATACGCATGAAAAAGCATAGTGATAGTGCGCTTGAATTGGCTGAATGGCTCGAAGGCCGGGATGAAGTTACCTGGGTCAATTATCCCGGCCTAAAAAGCAGTAAGTATTTCGCCGAGGCAGAAGCATATTTGCCAAAAGGACAAAGTGGTTTAATAACATTTGGTGTTAAAGGGGGATATGATTCCGCAAGGAAAATAGCTGACGGAACCCAAATCTTTTCCTTGTTGGCCAATATAGGCGATACTAAATCATTGATAATTCATCCGGCAAGTACAACGCATCAACAATTAGATGATGCAGCACAAGAATCAACAGGGGTCACTAAGGATTTAATACGTTTATCCGTTGGATTGGAAAATCTGGATGATCTAAAAGCCGATCTGAAACAGGCTTTTGCAACAATTGATAAATCTGTTCTGGCATAATTATCAAAACAATACTGATATAGGCTGAGTGGGGCGTTTCACTCATTGTAGAAACCGATCTGCTCGGCTTTAATTGACATTAATTGCATGAAAGACCTGAATATATCACTTCAAAAAATTGAAATTCCTAAGTATAAAACTTATGGTGGCGTTGTGCAAGATATTGAGTTATCCTATCAATTGTTTGGTAAAGACTTGCACACCGCACCTATTGTAGTAGTGAATCATGCCCTTACGGGAAATTCTAATGTTGCAGGGCAGGATGGTTGGTGGGCTTCATTGATTGGAGATGATAAATGTATTGACACAAAGAAATATACTGTCTTGGCTTTCAATATCCCCGGTAACGGATATGACGGATTTGTGGTTGACAATTATAAAGAATTTGTGGCTGGTGATATCGCCAGAATATTTCTTCAGGGATTGAAAGAGCTCAATATAGATCGTATTTATGCTCTTATTGGGGGTTCATTAGGAGGTGGAATTGCATGGGAAATGGCGGCGATAAATCCATTACTAACGGAACATTTGATTCCTGTGGCAGCTGACTGGAAATCAACAGATTGGCTTATTGCCAATTGTCAGATTCAGGAACAGTTTCTTGTAAATTCTAAGCAACCTGTGCACGATGCCAGGATGCATGCTATGCTGTGTTACAGAACTCCACAGTCTTTTAAAGCAAGGTTTCAAAGGAGCACTAATGAAGAACTGCAAGTTTTTAATGTGGAAAGCTGGCTAACGCATCACGGAAAAAAGCTGAATGAAAGGTTTCAACTTTCGGCTTACAAATTAGCCAATCAATTATTAAAAACGATAGATATCACAAGGGAAGGTGAAGATGCATTTATCAATCTTCAAAACAGCAAAACCAATATACATATTATAGGGGTAGATTCTGATCTTTTTTTTACAGCAAATGAGAATAAAGATACTTTTAAACAGTTAGCTCAGGTAAAAAGCAATGTCACCTATGGTGAAATTCAATCCTTACATGGTCATGATGCATTTTTGATTGAATTTGAACAAATGCAGCAATTGCTCAAAGGAGTTTTTGATGCTAATGGAAAATCCGAGAGGATAAAAATTTTAAAATTTGGCGGCAAGTCACTTTCCAATGGAGAAGGCCTGGGAAGGGTACTGGATATTATAACCCGTAAAGTCCAAAATGGAGAAAACATTGCAGTGGTTTTATCGGCTCGCGAAAAAGCAACAGATCAATTAGAAGCTATATTAAATAAGGCTGCAAAGGGATTGGATTATCGCGAAGATTTTGAAAATTTTGAAAGATATCAGAAACATACTTTTAAAAATATAAACCTTTCAGAAGAATTCCTGGAATTGGTGAAATTATTTGAAGGAGTTGCTTTGCTAGGTGACTATAGTGCTAAAATTAAAGATCAGGTTCTGGCCTATGGAGAATTAATATCAGGTAAGTTGATCACAAAATTACTTATTGGAGAAGGAATTAATGCAAAATTACTCGATAGCCGCCGACTTATAAAAACAGATGATTCTTTCGGGAATGCCAAGTTAATGGAAGATGTATCCAGGGAAAATGTAATTCATGAATTTTCGAAATTAAAGCCAGATGAGGTTCCACTGATCACAGGTTTTATTGCTTCTACTCAGACAGATGAAACAACAACACTAGGACGTAATGGCAGTAATTATAGCGCTTCTTTAATTGCTAACTTTTTGGATGCGGAAGAATTGCAAAATTTTACTCATGTAGATGGTATTTTCACAGCGAACCCGGAATTTGTTTCTGAAGCACAGAGAATTGAGCAATTGTCATATGGGGAGGCGAACGAACTTGCTAATTTTGGAGCAACCATTTTACACGCAAAGACCATTATTCCCCTTATCGAAAAGAATATTCCATTGAGGATACTCAATACTTTTAATAATGATAATGAAGGTACCCTTATCAGTGCCAAATCCAGCAAAGAAGGAATAAAATCATTGTCTGCTATTGAAAATGAAGCTTTAATTAATCTCGAGGGGAGAGGCTTGTTAGGGAAGGTAGGAATTGATGCACGTATTTTCAGGACCCTTAGCCAAAATAATATAAGTGTAAGTATCATCTCCCAGGGCTCTTCTGAGAGAGGAATTGGATTAGTGGTTAGCTCGGAGAAAGCGCATTTGGCGAAAAGGGCATTGGAAATGGAGTTTGAAAGCGATTTTCAATCGCGTGATATTAATACAATAACTATTGTAAGCGAAGTTTCAGTCATCTCTATAGTGGGTCAGGACCTTAGCACTTTTCACAAGCCTTATAATGCTCTGATCAAGAATCAAATAGTTCCTTTATTGTTTAATAATACAATTTCAGGAAAGAATGTAAGCCTGGTGGTTAAGAAATCGGATCTTCACAAAGCGCTAAACGTAGTGCATGGCCAAATTTTTGGAATTAGCAAAAAAGTGAATCTGGCTATTTTTGGACATGGAAATGTTGGTGGCACTTTGGTAGATCAGATTTTAGCTTCGAGGAAGGGAATTGAGGAGAGAAAGGGCATCAACCTAAATATTTTTGCCCTGGCTAATTCAAAAAACTTACTCTTAAATAAAGAAGGTATTTCTAAAAAATGGGTGGAGGAAATTAATGAGAAGGGGATTCCTTATACGCTGGATCATATTTTTGATTATGCCAAAATACATCATCTTGAAAATTTAATTGCCATAGATAATACTGCAAGCCAGGATTTTGTGGCCAATTATTTTGATTTTATTGAAAATGGATTTGATCTGGTATCCTCAAATAAAATAGCTAATACCCTGGGATTTGATTACTACAGATTGATAAGGGATGAGTTGGCAAAAAAACAGAAACAATACCTTTATGAAACGAATGTAGGTGCAGGATTACCTCTAATAGATACAATAAAGCTTTTACATTTATCGGGTGAAAATATTACACGAATTAAAGGTGTTTTTTCAGGGTCTTTAAGCTATATTTTTAATACATTTTCCGAAGAGGACATTTCCTTTTCCACGATTTTAAAAACAGCCATTTCAAATGGATTTACAGAGCCAGATCCAAGAGAGGATTTATCCGGTAACGATGTGGGTAGAAAGTTGTTGATATTAGCACGTGAATTGGAACTCGAAAATGAATTTGATGATATTTCAATTCAAAATCTTATACCACTATCTCTCCGTAAGGGAAATGTGCAGGAATTCTTGAATGGATTTGATGTCCTGGATGATTTTTTTAGTAAAATAAAGGACAGTCAGGAGCCGAATCATGTACTCCGCTATGTTGGGGATTTATTTGGTGATTTACAGAAAGAAAAAGGAAATCTGGAAGTAAAACTGATATCAGTCCCAAGGGAGAGTGCCTTAGGGCAGGTTAAAGGTTCTGACTCCATTATTGAGATTTATACCGAGTCATATGGCGAACATCCATTGGTGATTCAGGGTGCAGGAGCAGGTGCTGCCGTAACCGCTCGAGGGGTTTTTGGAGATGTTTTACGTATTGCAGAAAAAATATGATTATTTTTTAAATAAGCCGGCTAATAGAAAAAGATGAAGAATAAGAAATTTGAAACTGAGGCGATACGTACACAAATAGAACGTTCACAGTTTTTGGAACATTCAAGCCCGATGTACCTTACATCCAGTTTTATTTTTGAGGACAGTGAAGATATGAGGGCTTCCTTTGCTGAAGAAAAAGAGCGAAATATTTATTCTAGATATTCCAATCCTAATTCATCAGAGTTTATAGAAAAAGTATGTAAAATGGAAGGAGCAGAGGATGGATTTGCTTTCTCCTCGGGGATGTCGGCTGTTTTTTCAACCTTTGCCGCTTTGTTAAATAGCGGCGATCATATTATTTCCGCACGAAGTATTTTTGGTTCAACCCATAGCCTTTTCACTCAGGTTTTTCCAAAATGGAATATTAGCCACAGCTATTTTAAAATTGGGGAATTAGAAAAATTAGAAAAACTACTTACACCAAAAACCAAAATACTCTTTGCGGAATCCCCAACAAATCCAGGTGTTGATATTCTGGACCTTGAAGCACTTGGCAGGTTTTCAAAAAAGCACAATCTTATAATGATTGTCGATAATTGCTTTGCTTCACCCTATTTGCAACAGCCCATAGAATTTGGAGCCGATCTTGTAATTCATTCCGGCACAAAACTGATGGATGGACAGGGTAGGGTATTGGCGGGTATTACCGTTGGTAAAAGG
>NZ_JBATGR010000290.1:0-11841 GCF_049665975.1 Eudoraea sp. | reverse complement strand
CGCTCACCAATTAATTATATTGTTCAAGGATTAATTCATGGGTTTACCAGAATTGTTCCTGGAAAGGCTGTCCAAAATATTATTAATAAGGATGACAAAAAGGGCAAAAAAAACAAAAAAAGTAACTAAAAAATGCTGCCCTGCCCTTCATTATTTCCTGCGAGTAACAAAGGATTTGCTTTTATAAATATAATATTTCCCAGTGATTGGGGATAAATTTATGAACCACAAGGAATTCTAAAAGCGCCATTAAAACTTATGTCTCCAATATCCTGATAAAGCCGAACGCGAAACGGCGAGCACAGGTAATCCGAAGCGCTAAATCAATGAACATCATTTAATTAGTGATTTTTCAAACAACAAAAGAAGCAATTTAGTATTTTAGTATGAATTGTTTTTTACCCCTCCTTTTTAGTTTTGAACCAACATAAAAAACCAGATCATGAAAAACACGGTATTTAAATTTGGTGCTTACGGGTTTTTCTTTGCGCTGCTCGTTTTCCTTTTGGTCCTCTACTTTGGGAAGGAGCTTGAATCTTCCATCCAGGTTATCATCGGATATGTAACCATGACACTTTCCTCTTTTTTTATTTTCTTTGGGATAAAACACTACAGGGATATAGAAAATAATGGTAAAGTAAGTTTTGGCCAGGCCCTGCTTATAGGTATACTCATTGCCCTTATCATCGCCATTGGTATTGCAATTGCAGATTATATCTACACCACAGTACTTAACCCCGGTTTTTTTGAGGAATATAAGGCGATGATGCGTGCAGATGGCTATGAAGGAACAATCCCTGAATACAGCAGTGTCTTCATGGCCATGTTAATGAGTGTTACCGTATTATGCATTGGTTTTGTTGTTTCATTATTATCTACTCTACTACTACAGCGAAAATAAAACAGCTATGCAATCAAAAGCCAAGACACCAAAAGAATATATTTCCGAACTGCCGGAGGACAGAATACAGCCCATAATGAAATTGCGCGAAACTATCTTAAAAAACCTTCCCGGGGGTTTTGAGGAAGTTACGAGCTATGGCATGATAGGTTATGTTGTACCGCATTCACTGTATCCGGACGGATACCATTGTAATCCTGTGCTCCCTTTGCCATTTATAAATATTGCCTCACAAAAAAACTTCATAGCCCTTTATCATATGGGGATTTATAGCGATAAAGATTTATTAAACTGGTTTGTAACGGAATATCCCAAATATGTAAAGACCAAATTAGATATGGGTAAAAGCTGTATTCGTTTTAAAAACATAGACCATATTCCCTATAAATTAATAGGCGAATTAGTAACAAAGATGACAGCTAAACAATGGATAAATCTTTATGAACAGGCCTGGAAAAAATAACTAAAATATTATGAAAACAAGAGTAACGGGTTTAGGTGGATTTTTCTTTAAGACCAAAGATCCTGACAAAATAAAGGACTGGTATAAAAATCATTTGGGGTTAAATACAGACCAATATGGTTGTACATTCTGGTGGAAAGACAAGGCAGGCAACGATTGTTCTACACAATGGAGTCCTTTCAGGCAAGATACCTCCTATTTTAAACCAAGCAAAAAAGAGTTTATGATGAATTTTCGGGTAGAAAATTTAGAAGAATTATTGAAGGAATTAAAAGCAGAAGGTGTAACGGTGGTAGGAGAAATAGAAGAATACGAATACGGCAAATTCGGATGGATTCTTGATCCTGAAGGTAATAAGTTAGAGCTTTGGGAACCAGTAGATAAGGCATTTCTTTGAACCAAATATTATTATTACATTTAAAAGTACATTAACCAATAATTTATAAACATGTCAGAAGAAAATAAGGATCCCGAAGACAAAGCAGAAGGCGCCTTTGATAAAGCTAAAGGAAAAGCCAAAAAAACTGCAAAGGAAGCCAAAGAGAAAGCCAAGGAATTTGCTGAAGAAGCTAAGGAATCTGCTGAGGAAGCCAAAGAGAAAGCTAAGGAATTTGCTGAAGAGGCCAAAGAATCTGCCAGTGAATTTGCTGAGGAAGCAAAAAAAGCCACCAACGAATTCAAGGAAAATGCCAAAAGAACTTTTAGCGAAGAAAATCCGGATTCGGGCCGTAATGTCGCCATTATTTCACATTTAACTATAATTGGATGGATTATTGCACTAATTATGAACAGTAATAACAAGACATTGTTAGGGTCGTTTTATATCAGGCAGACATTGGGTATCTATATCTTGGGTTTAATAATATCCTGGATACCCTTTGTTAATTTTATCGGTTGGATTTTTGTTTTCATCTTATGGCTAATTAGCCTAATTGGGGCATTCAACATCTCTGATAAGCCCGTACTTCTGATAGGTGAATTCTTTCAAGACTGGTTTAAAAGTTTATAAATAAAAAGCCGGATTTCTGCAATCCGGCTTTCTATTTATATATTATTATCGTAATATTGCAATATATAAATATGTAATGGGTGCCACCAAAACGCAAATATTTACTGCCGCACAAAATGAACTGGCGATTATCTTAAAGGTATTGGCCAACCCCGCCCGGATTGCCATCTTACAACATATTAGTAGTCAGAAAGACTGTATCTGTAATGATATTGTCGAAGAAATAGGGCTTGCACAACCTACCATTTCCCAGCATTTAAAGGAACTCAAGAGTATTGATTTAATTGAGGGTGAAATAAGCGGTAAAAGGGTTTGTTACTGTATCAACCAAAAGAAATGGCAGGAAATACTCGCCTTAATAAATGATTTCTTTGATAAAACAAATGTAAACTGTTGCTAAAAACGACCTAATGAAAACAAAAGAATTTTTATCGTTATTGAACGAAAGCGGAAATAAAGAATTAGTATTTGACTACAACAAAGGGGCAATAGTGGGGGCTAACTATCACCTTACTGAGGTAAAAAATATCATAGTTGACTCTGTTGATTGTGGTGCGGGAACTGATTTTTGGAAAGAAACCATAGTCCAACTCTGGGAAAGTCCTGACGAATTAGACAAAACAAGGTATATGACTGTTTCTAAAGCACTTCAAATTCTTAACAGGGTAAACGGAATTAGACCTATGGAATTAGAAGCCGAGCTTAAGATTGAATATGGCAATGCTAACTTCCACACCACACAGTTATTTATTGAAGGGCACCAAATTCTTGAAGATCGTTTACTTATTAAACTGGCCGTGGAAAAAACCGATTGTAAGGCGAAGGAAGAATGCAGTGTACCTGTTGAAATTAATGCAGAGAAAGAAGCCTGTTGTTCTCCCGGTGGAGGTTGTTGTTAGTAATTCCATAATATAGCCCAGATGTCCAGAATCCATTTAACCAGGCCAAGCCTTTTAATTTTAGAAATGTCTGAGGCGCATTGGCCTGCAATTGCTCAAATATATAAGCAAGGGGTTGATACAGGTTTTGCTACATTTGAAAAAGAGATTCCCTCCTATGAGCAATGGAATGGCAATCATATTTCAAGTTGCAGGTTAGTAGCTCTAAGAGATGATAAGGTCTTAGGCTGGGCAGCGCTATCTCCCGTCTCTGGCAGGTGTGTTTACGGAGGAGTAGCTGAAGTAAGTGTTTATGTGGCCGACAACGCACAAAATTCAGGCATTGGTATACTTCTTATGGAAGAACTTATTACCACTAGTGAAAAAGAAGGTTTCTGGACTTTGCAATCGGGTATTTTTCCCGAAAATACGGGTAGCATCAAACTTCATGAGAGAGTTGGATTTCGCTATTTAGGTAAACGCGAAAGGATAGGCCGGTTAGACGGAATTTGGAAAGACAATTTGCTATTTGAAAGACGAAGTAAAATTGTTGGTATCAATTAAAAGATTTTAAATCGAAAACTTAAAAAGTAATTAGCATGAAAAATATCTTGGTACTGTGTACAGGCAACTCCTGCCGAAGTCAAATGGCACATGGCTATCTCAATACACTACTAAATGGGAAAGCCAAAATATACAGTGCGGGAATTGAAACGCACGGACTGAATCCAGGGGCAGTGTCTATAATGAAAGAGGGGGGAATAGACATTTCGTCGCATACCTCAAATAATGTAAATGAATACGATGGAATCTCCTGGGATTTTATAATTACTGTCTGTGACCATGCCAGGGAAAACTGCCCCTATATTCCTTCAAAGGACGCAAAAAGGATCCATCACAACTTTTTTGACCCTTCTAAAGTAATTGGAACAGAAGAAGAAAAGCATGCGGCATTTTTAAAAGCACGAAATGAGATAAGAGATTTTTGTAAACAATTTGCAGAAAAGGAAATGAACTAGGTAGTCCCACTATTTTCGGTAAGTTTTCTTTCCAACTCTGCCTGGAATTCTTCCATCACCGGCCTTACCGTACTTTCAGGTAAGTCTGCAATTTTTATATACATAAGGCCGTCCACTGAATTATTAAATAAGGGATCAACGTTAAATGCAACCACCCGGGCATTTTGTTTAATATACTTTTTTATGAGTACCGGTAATCGCAGGCTACCGGGTTCTACTTCATCTATTAGCCTGTCAAATTTGTTAAGATCAGCTTCGGTCTCATCAAATATGAATTCCTTATCCGCATCATTTAATTTCACTTTAAATTCCTTTTTCGGCCTGATATATTGTGCTACATATGGATCCCAATAATTTGATTTCATAAATTCTATCATCAGGGACTTGGAAAAATTTGAAAATTGGTTGCTTATGCTAACTCCACCAATTAAATATTTATGTTCGGGATGCCTTAATGTAGTATGAACTATGCCTTTCCAAAGCAGAAACAAAGGCATTGGTTTTTGTTGATATTCCTTTACTATATAGGCACGGCCCATTTCAATGGATTGCTGCATCATTCCATATAATTCAGGTTCAAACCCAAACAGATCCTGTAAATAGAACCCGTCAATACCATAGTTCTTAAAAATCTCCGAACCCATCCCCATCCTATAGGCACCCACTATTTTCTTTTCGGCATTATCCCACAGAAACAAATGGTGGTAGTAATAATCAAATTTATCCAGATCAATAGAATTGTTTGTCCCCTCGCCTATTGCCCTGAATGTCAGTTCTCTTTGTCTTCCTATTTCCTTAAGAATAAAAGGCATATCCTTTTCCTGGGCCAAAAACACTTCATAATTCTTACTTTCTAATAAGCGGCAATCCTTCTCTCTTAATTTTTCTAATTCGCCTTGTATTACCTCCGTCCTTATTTCACTGGCTATCTTTCTTGGAGGTTTTGGTATTTTTAAAGTGGTGGGTATCTGGTCTATTAAACGTTCTTTTTCATATGCATTTGCAAGCATATATGTTTTTTTACGCAACAGTTCTGAAAACTCCTCTAAGCTTGCATGTTCCTTCTGGGTTTGGACCGTAATAGGTTGGCCTATTCTTACTTTGATAGCCCTGTTCCTTTGTGTAGTAACTTCAGAAGGCAATTTAGCCGTCCTGAAGATATCGTTGAACTTTGATAAATGATAGAATAATTTACTATTCTTTGCATGAAAATAAATGGGAACTATAGGCACCTCGGCCTTTCTAATCAGTTTTAATGCCGATTCTTCCCATGGCTTGTCAACTATAAGTTTCCCATCTTTATAGGTAGATACCTCTCCTGCCGGGAAAATACCCAGGGGATGTCCATCCCTTAAATGGTTCAAAGCGTTTTTAAAACCTGCAATACTACTTTTGGTATCTTTGTGGTTTTCAAAAGGGTTCACAGGCATAATATAGGGCGCCAGTGGCTCAATCCTGTGAAGTAAAAAATTAGCAATAATCTTGAAATCCGGTCTTTGTTGCAACATCAACTTTAGAAGTAAAACCCCATCAATACCTCCCAGCGGATGATTGCTTATAGTAATGTAGGCTCCATTTTTAGGAAGCCTCTTAAAATCATCTTCCGGAATTTCAAAGTTTATTTCATAATGCTCAAGGATGGCTTCCAGGAATTTAGGCCCTTCTAATTCCTTATGCTTGTCATAAAACTTATTAATATCAGACAATTTGGTTAACCTTACCAGGATCCATCCCATAAACGCTCCCAAAAAACCATATCGCTGGAGATTTATTGCCTTGGCTACTTCTTTTGCAGTGACTAAACCCATAGATTACGCAACTATATATAAGTAAATATAGGAAAATCAAGAGGAGAGCCCCTTATTTTAACATAGTAAAAAACTGCTTTTAATTTATTGCTTTACCACGATTTGCAAGGTTTCCTTTCCGCGCTGTTCTAAAAGAACATCTCTCCCGTTCTGTAAAGATTTTATGGCCTCTGTATTAAAATGTCGGATAGTATACAAAGAAACATCTTCATGACAGACTACCTTAAACTTACCAGACAGTTGATCCAATAAATCACTAAGTCGGTTATATTTGTTATCTACACAAACGGAAAAACTAATTGCGGAATTTTGTATAAGGTCTACCTTCATTTTATAATCGTGCAGTAATTTAAAGAGGTCACCTATACTGTCTTCAACAATAAATGAAAAATCCAGGGAAGAGAGCTTCATCAACACCTGGTTCTTCTTAACAATAAAACAAGGTATCTCGGGTTCAATCCCTATACCTTTGCCAACTGTGGTGCCAGCATCCCGGGGATTAATAAACGATTTTACGTGCAATGGTATTTCCTTTCTCTGTAGCGGCTGTAAGGTCTTGGGATGGATTACCGAAGCCCCATAAAAAGCCAGTTCTATAGCCTCGCGATAAGATATTTTGTTTAAAAGACTTGTCTCTTCAAAATACCTCGGATCTGCATTAAGAACACCGGGAACATCTTTCCATATGGTAACAGAATTGGCATTGAGACAATAGGCCAGAATAGCAGCTGTATAATCTGAACCTTCTCTGCCGAGTGTTGTGGTAAAATTATTATCATCACTTGACAAAAATCCCTGTGTAATGTATAATTTGTTTTCTTCTACACCCTTTGAAATTAACCCTTGTGTTTTTTCCCAGTTTACCCTGCCATCTCTATAGTTGTCATCGGTCTTAATAAAATCCCGAATGTCCATCCAGTAGTTTTTTATACCTACTTCATTCAAATACATGCTCACTATGGTAGTTGAAAGTAATTCACCATAACCCACTACCTGGTCATAAACAAAACTGTAATTCGGAGATTTGTTCCATGCTAAGAAGCCCCGCACTTCTTCAAAAAGAAGATTAACCTTTTGATAAACCGGATGTTTTTTATCTTCAAATAAGGCCTCCAGTATGGTTTGATGATATAAAACCACTTCGTCCAAAGCATTTTTTAATCCCACCTGCTTATCAAAATACGCCTTAACCACAGCCTCCATTGCATTGGTCATTTTTCCCATTGCCGAAACCACTAAAAACGTATTCTGATGACCAGTCTCTTTAAGGACTTTAACTAAATTAATGATTCCCTCAGCATCCTTAACCGATGCTCCTCCAAACTTAAATACTCTCATAACTTGCTTAAATATTCCTGAATCCCTCTTTCATCTAAATGCACCACATCCCAATCGCGCAATACCTTGGCTCCTTTCTTTTCATAAAACTCAATGGCCGGATCATTCCAGTCGAGTACATCCCACGATATACGTTTAACGCCTAATTTGGCTCCAAATTTTACAACCTCGTCAAGAAGGGCTGTGCCAAGGCCACTGCCCCGGAAGGCCTCTGAAACAATTAAATCTTCCAAATGTATTACAGGGCCTTTCCAGGTTGAATACCTGGGATATAGCAAGGCCATTCCTTCAACATTCTTATCTATAACCCCCACAAAACATTGAAATAATTTTTCACTCCCAAAACCATCCTTCACCAGTCGCTCTGTTGTCATCTCAACAGCATGCGCCTCTCGCTCGAAACTTGCCAATTCCTTTATTAATTCCAAAACAGCGGGCATATCCTCTGCCACTGCTTCCCTGATTTGATATTCCATAATTGTTACAAATAAAACACAAAGTTATAAATTTAAACAACTAAGAGGTCCGGAAAACCTTATAGTTTAACAAAATAACCGATATTTGTACTCATATAAACAACCTTTTTTATGGATAAAAAATATAAAACTCTTGGTGAATTTGTCATTGAAAATCAGGCTTCATTTCAATACTCTTCAGGGGAATTTTCCAGACTGATAAACGCAATTCGTTTAGCCTCTAAGGTAGTAAACCACGAGGTGAATAAGGCAGGGCTTGTGGATATCCTCGGCGCAGCAGGGGATACAAATATCCAGGGTGAAGATCAGCAAAAACTGGATGTGATGGCGAATGAAATATTTATACAAACCCTAAAAAACAGGGAAATAGTCTGTGGCATAGCGTCAGAGGAAGAAGATGATTTCATCAGTGTTAACAGCAGTGATGAACTGCATCAGAACAAATATGTTGTCCTGATTGATCCTTTAGATGGTTCCTCCAATATTGACGTAAATGTATCTGTAGGTACTATTTTCTCTATTTATAGAAGAATTACCCCCGTTGGAACTCCTGTTACCCTTGAAGATTTTCTTCAGCCAGGCATTAACCAGGTAGCTGCCGGTTATATAGTCTATGGCACCTCAACCATGCTTGTTTATACAACTGGATTCGGAGTAAACGGATTTACACTAAATCCGGCTATTGGCACATTCTATCTATCCCATCCGGATATGCAGTATCCCGAAACTGGTAAAATATATTCGGTGAATGAAGGTAACTATATTCATTTTCCCCAAGGTGTAAAAGATTATATTAAATACTGTCAATTGGAAGAGGAAGACAGGCCATACACATCAAGATATATTGGTTCTCTGGTTTCAGACTTTCACAGAAATATGATAAAGGGTGTCATTTATTTGTATCCTAAAAGCAGCGTTGCATCTAATGGTAAATTGCGACTACTCTACGAATGTAATCCAATGGCATTTATTGCAGAACAGTCGAATGGAAAAGCGAGTGATGGGTATAAAAGAATAATGGAAATACAACCAAAAGAATTACACGAACGTGTACCTTTCATTTGCGGTAGCCCAAAAATGGTAGAAAAAGCGGAAGAATTTATGGCCAGACAAAGAGACCAACAAAACAAGTAATACTTTCTTTTTATATTTCCTTCTGCTAATGCTTTAGGATATATAGATAATCATCAAAATTAAATCTTCCACTAAAAATGGCCACAGACTTTTCTATAATGCGGTTCGCTTTTTTAACTGGGAAACCCAATCCAATAGCGTATTTCTTTAGCAATACCATTTCCTCATCATCAACTTGATGATCTACATAGATTAATTTAAATAGATCGTATAATCGTTCCAGGCGATCTTCTAAACTGTTAGACGGAGTTATGGGATATTTGTTAGATTTCTTCATAACCTCCTTGTATTCCCCATTGGTAATATCAAGTTTAAGGGCAAAACGATCTAATAAACCCTGTTCTTTGGGATTAACCTCGCCATCAACAGCTGCAAGAGATGCCAGAGAAGCAAAATGTGCTAAATTTCGACGATGTTCACTATGAAAGTATAAATCTATTATAGGCATAAAACAGTACTTTTATAAGCTACAAAGATACTTTTTTTAAAGGTTATAGTTTTAACAAACATTCAAAATATTTAACAAATTACACCATTTGACATTCTATATTATCGATCGGTTTCAAAGAGAAATTTGTAAATTCACTGAGCTATTCACGGCCTCAATATATGTAGAAAGCAAAATCTCAAACAGTTAGGGAACAATCCTATATAAAAAATCAGGACATTGAAAAGATAAGTATCTGTTAGGAGTAAACTATTACCCATAAAAATCAAAAGCCAGAAGGGAAAGAATGACAAAACAACAACTTTATAATCTGGCAGAAGATTGGTTTAGGCAACAAGACTGGAAGCCTCACCCTTTTCAATTAAAAACCTGGTCGGCCTTTTTAGAGGGGAAACACGGTCTGCTAAATGCCCCTACGGGGAGTGGTAAGACCTATGCACTATGGTTTCCTATAATCTTAAACTATCTTAAAAACAACCCTGATTACAAGACAAAACATAAAAAAGGTCTTAAAGCCATTTGGATTACTCCCTTAAGGGCGTTGTCACAGGAAATAAAGCAATCCGCAGAAAGAGTGATCCGCGATTTAGATATTCCACTTACCGTGAATATACGCTCCGGAGATACCACAACTGCCGAAAGGGCCAGGCAAAGGAAAGTAATGCCCGACCTGCTTATCACTACTCCTGAAAGTCTCCAGTTGCTTTTGGCTACAAAAGGATATGATGCAATTTTTAAGAACTGCTCTGCTATTGTGGTAGATGAATGGCATGAATTGCTGGGTACTAAAAGAGGGGTTCAAACAGAACTTGGGCTATCACGACTTAAAGGAATTGCAAAAGATATACGTATTTGGGGTATTTCTGCCACCATTGGCAATCTTGAGCAGGCCAGGGAAGTACTGCTGGGTCCGGAATCTTCTGCTCATCAAAATTCTGTGATGATAAGAGCCAATCTTAAAAAAAAGATTACCGTTAAGAGTATAATTCCTAAAGAAATGGAAACTTTCCCATGGCGGGGGCATTTGGGTCTCCGCTTGCTCGATGAAGTTATTCCAATAATAAATAATAGCAGAACAACCCTGCTATTTACGAATACCCGAAGTCAATGTGAAATCTGGTTTCAAAAAATCCTTGAAAAACATCCGGAATTAGCAGGCGAAATTGCCATGCATCACGGGAGTATAAATAAGAAAACAAGGCAATGGGTGGAACAAGCTATAAGAAATGAAAGCTTAAAAGCTGTGGTTTGTACATCCAGTCTGGATCTCGGTGTAGATTTCGCACCAGTGGAAACAGTAGTCCAAATTGGTGGACCAAAAGGTGTTGCCCGGTTTATGCAACGGGCGGGAAGAAGTGGTCACAGGCCAGGAGAAGAAAGTGTTATATATTTCCTTCCTACCCATGCCATTGAACTTGTGGAAGCTTCAGCGCTGAAACAAGCGGCAGAAAAGAAAGCAGTTGAAGACAGACTTCCTTATCTCAATAGTTTTGATGTATTGGTTCAATACTTAATAACTCTTGCAGTCTCAGATGGTTTCTTACCGGACAAGATCTTTCCGGAAATTAAGCAAACTTTTTGCTATCAAAGTATTACAGTCGATGACTGGCACTGGCTTTTAAATTTTATCGTATTGGGAAGTCAGAGTTTACAATCCTATGATGAATACAAAAAAGTAGAGGTAGATGAAAACGGAAAATTCAAAGTTACCAATCGTGGGGTTGCCATGAGGCATAGGTTTCAGATAGGCACCATTGTTGGTGACGCAAATATTACTGTTCGTTATCAAAAAGGAGGTTATATTGGCACCATTGAAGAATATTTCATTTCAAAATTAAAGCCGGGTGATGTATTTACTTTTGCGGGGAGAAATCTGGAATTTATCCGTATAAAGGAAATGCAGGCTCACGTGCGAAATTCATCCAAAAAATCTTCAAAGGTCCCGGCATGGATGGGCGGTAGATTAACACTATCTGCACAAATGTCAAAATTGCTGAGAGAAGAGCTTTACTCAGCACAATTGAATGAAAAAGAGCAGTCCCCGGAAATTAGGGCTCTTAAAACAATATTTTCCAGACAACAGTTAGAAAGTATAGTACCTAAGCCCGATGAATTTTTAGTAGAAACCTTTCAAACCCAGGAGGGATACCATCATATTTTTTATCCTTTTGAAGGCAGATTTGTTCATGAGGCGATGGGTAGTTTACTTAGTTACAGAATTAGCCTGCTATCTCCAATTACTTTTTCTCTTGCTTTTAATGACTATGGTTTTGAACTCTTGTCGGATAAAGAACTGGATATGCAACAGGTTCTTGATAACGATTTATTTACGACCTCATACCTGATTGATGATCTTCAAAAAAGCTT
>NZ_JBATGR010000289.1:0-9148 GCF_049665975.1 Eudoraea sp. | reverse complement strand
GAATTGACCATTTCAACGGCTCTCTGTAAATTTCCAAAATCGGCCGCAAGTAATGAGGGCGCTATAAGTTTATTGTTCATTATTTGATGACTAAAAATATTTTGAAACAAAAATAAGTATTCATTATGGTTTTATGCTGAGCCATTAAATAATACTGCTAAATTATTCCAGATTCTTATTATTATAAAGTTCATGCGATTCATCGGCTCCACTTAGCAGATAGGCAAAAAGATCAGAAATTTCCTTTTCGTTTAACCTGTTTAGTAAGCCAGAAGGCATTGGTGAAATTGGAGATAAATCCTGTTTTAGTACAGATGATTTGGCCAACTGAACGGAGTATGAAGTATTTAACGGATTTGGCAATATTTTGATAGAATCTGAGCTTTCCGACAGAATTCTGCCAGCTATCTTTTTATCATTATCAAGATGAAAAAGGGTAAAAGCATATTGATCGGAAATGTCATCATTAGGGCTGTAAATGGAATATAACAAATCATACCTTCCAAACTTTGACCTTATCTGGGTTAAATCTGGTCCGGTAGCACCTCCTTCACCTCTCATTCGGTGACATAAAATACATAAAGCTGCCCGATATGCCCTCTCACCATCAGCCAAAGTTCCATTATAATCATTCATTTTATCACCCCAAAGAAACGAGTTGATGGTACTACCGGAATAATTTGCCCCAGGACCAATTGGTTGCGGGAGGTTTTCCGCAACAGTGCCAGGAGAATATACGCCGGAAAGCTCTTCAAAATATGCCTTGTCCTTATCGGGGACATTTGACATGGCTTGTAGCCTTACATTTTCCATGTAAGCTTTAAAACTCATTCCGCCTTTAGCACTTAAGACATCATAAAACCACATAAAGTATTTCTCGCGAAGTGCTTTGTTCCATCCTTCGGTGGCATGACTTAAAAGCATCCCATAAAAAATGGCTTCACTAGGAGGCATTTTTGCGATTACTTCCCTAATTAACGGGCCGTATTGTTCACTTCTTAATGTAGTTTCTTCTGAAAGCATCTGACTGGAGATGTTAGTCTTTTCGGCAGTATGTTTTTCTAATAAGGCACTAAGATTTTTTACCGTACCATCTACATTTAAATAAAGCATAATTTGCGCCAGTTCCCTGTTTATGGCATTGTTTGAATTAGGAAAATAAGGTTTAAATTTTTTGATAAGGGACTGTCGAGATAGACTTCCAGGTTGTCCCATCCGGATAAATAATAGCGCATAATTCCTCAAAAGGTCTACTTGTTGCCGTTCATCCAGATCTTCCCAAATGATCTGATTTAATTTTTTTAGAATTTTATCTTGATCTTTTTTATCTCCTTGTCTTGCTAACGCAATCCCGGCTTCGATCGTTTTTATTGGTGATTCTTCAGAATAGAACCTTTCCTGCCATCCCTCCGCAGGAAAGTTTTCCAGGGCAATTCGAGATGCATATCTTATAAATCTGTCTTCGTGATCCAGATTATTCCAGGCTTTGGATATGGCTTCTTCAGGATTAATCGCCGAATAATTTTCTAATTAATGTCTATGGTCTCTTAATTCTTTTCCACTATCATCAGGCCTATTTTCTGATTCAATAATATCTCCATCATAGCTCAATCGATATAAATGAGAATCCAGGCTTCTGCCTCCAGTTGCGAAATAAAGGTTGCCATCAGAACCTGCAATCATATCTGTTAATGGTAAAGGAGTGCCTGATAAAAATTCTTCTCTTGTTGCAGAATAACTGCTTCCTTTCGGTATAAGGTTTGCGTAATAGATTGTTCCAAAACTCCAATCCATAATGAAAAGTCCGTTTTTGTATTTTGACGGGATTTTCAAATTTGAACCGGCTAAAATTGCTGTAGGAGAGCCTTGTTCCAAATTATGGACTGCAGGCAAGTTATCCGGATAATAATCCGGCCATTTACCAGATCCTGTACGCCATCCATATTCACTTCCAGGAGTAACATGACATATTCTGGTTGGCCTGTACCATGGCATTCCAATGTCCCATTCCATATCGGCATCATATGTAAATAATTCGCCATCCCGGTTAAAAGCCAAATCGAACGGATTTCTATATCCGGCAGAAATGAGTTCCCAGTTTTCCCCATTGGAATCAAATTTCGCAACCCAGCCACCCGGTGCCTTTATTTCAGTGGCATGTCCTCGAGCGTCCAGATAGGGTGTAAACAGATTATCTTCGCCCCAGTTTGTAGGCAGGCGACTATTGTTTTTAAGGCTTTCAGGGATAATTACGTGGTTTCCCGCAATAAAATAGATAGATTCTCCATCTGGGCTTAACACAAAACTGTGTGGTCCATGCTCACCGGCCCCTTCTAATTTCAAGAGCATTCTTACGTCATTAAGTCGACCATCGCCGTTTGAATCCGTAATTCTATAAACACCACTTCCTCTTTGGCTTTCATCTGCAATAGCATCGTCCCAATTTTTATTGACCGCTACATACAGACTATTAAATGCCCACAAAAGGCCATGGGCTTCGCCAATATCAAGATTTAGGCTGTCTACATTTGCTGTTTGCACTATATCACCTATTTCCGGCATTTTAAAATAATAAATTTTACCACGCTGATCACATGCATAGATGGTTTTGTCGTCGCCCTCGGCCAGAGCTACCCATGAACCTTGTTTGTTAGCACTGATATGATATAATTCTTCAAGTATAAAATTTTCCGGTAAATTAAATTGTACCTCAGAAGTACCATTTTTATCTCCCTCTGATTTAGTCTTATTACAAGAAATCAGCAGGCAACCAAATACAACGCAAAAAATATTAATTGATATGGAAAAAAAGCCTTTCATAGATTATGATTTAAATGACTACTTCGTTAAACGCTTTACTTTTCATAAATATACAGAAATACGCTGTACAAATAGTTGAAGTTAAAATCAATACGAAAAAGTAGCGAAATGAACTTTTAATTGATCAAAAAGCCTGAAAATCGACTTGCATGAAAATCAACTTGGTTATGGAAATGTGGGAAAGATAATTTTTAAAAGAATCAATAATGCTTGATGGAATTACGGTAAAATGAAAAACTCCGGTAATCAGCCGGAGTTTATTCATCAATCAAAAAACGAACAGTCATGATAAACTGTTGTTACTGTTACAAATTACAATTTTTATACCAAAATTCCAATTCAAGAAAAATTTAACATGTAATTAATACTTCGTTATTATCCGAGATAAGTTTTTAATATTTTACTTCTGGAAGTATGTTTTAATCTTCTTATTGCCTTTTCTTTAATCTGACGTACTCTTTCCCTGGTAAGGTCAAAAGTTTCACCAATTTCCTCAAGGGTCATGGAATGTTGTCCAGCCAAACCAAAATACAATCTTATAACATCTGCTTCTCTGGGTGTAAGCGTCTCTAACGCCCTTTCAATTTCTGTACGCAAAGATTCATGTAATAATTCTTTATCTGGATTAGGAGATTCTCCACTGCGAAGCACATCATACAGATTTGAATCTTCCCCATCGATTAAAGGTGCATCCATAGATACGTGACGTCCCGAATTTTTCAAAGACTGTTTTACATCCTCAACTGTCATATCTAATTCCTTAGCAATTTCCTCTGCTGATGGGATTCGTTCATGAGCCTGCTCAAGAAATGCAAATGTCTTATTTATTTTATTTATTGAACCAATTTTATTTAGTGGTAATCTAACAATACGTGATTGTTCTGCCAAAGCCTGTAAAATGGACTGACGAATCCACCATACGGCATAGGAGATAAATTTAAATCCCCTAGTTTCGTCAAAACGCTGAGCAGCTTTAATAAGGCCAAGATTTCCTTCATTAATCAAATCGGGAAGTGTAAGACCCTGGTTCTGATACTGCTTCGCTACGGATACCACAAAACGAAGATTGGCTTTTGTTAGTTTTTCCAATGCTAACTGGTCACCTGCTTTAATGCGTTGTGCTAATTCTACTTCCTCATCGGCAGTAATTAGATCTACCTTACCAATTTCCTGTAAGTATTTATCTAAGGATGCCGTTTCCCTATTCGTAACCTGTTTTGTAATCTTTAGCTGTCTCATCTAGGTTTTCCTTTATATGTTAAGTTCAAAGTGCATGGGCTGCATATACTTATACGTAAAAAAACGGTAAATGTTACAATAAGGTTATATAAATTTAACTATAGGATATGATTATATTAAAAAAACCCCTGTTTTAAAGGGGTTTTACTATATCTGAGGATTAAAAGATTAGTCTCTTCTGGGTTTACGATCTCTATTTCTATCGTTTCTTCCTCTATCTCGATCCCTATTTTCTCTTGGCGGTCTTTCCTTGTAACCTTCCGGCTTTGGTAATAAGGCTTTACGAGATACTTTGTCCTTTCGGGTTCTTGGGTCCGTACCTAAATATTTAATATCAAAAACATCACCCATGTTTACAACATCGGTAACCTTCTCAGTTCGTTCCCAGGCAAGTTCAGAGACGTGAAGTAAAACTTCATTTCCCGGAGCTTCTGCGTATTCTACTACAGCCCCAAAATCCAAAATCTTTATCACTTTAACCTCATATATGCTGCCTACTGCTGGTTTAAAAGTAATAGAGTCTATTTTAGCCAATACAGCATCAATACCTGCCTGATCTGTTCCCAGGATCTCCACAAGTCCCTCTTCAGTAACTGGATCTTCATTTATTACAATGGTAGTACCAGTTGTTTTCTGAAGCTCTTGGATTACTTTTCCACCTGGTCCAATTAATGCACCAATAAAATCTCCAGGAATCGTTGCTGTTACCATTTTTGGCGCATGAGCTTTCACATCTTCATTTGGTTGAGCGATTGTATCGCTCAATTTCTCAAGAATATGGAGTCTTCCTTCTCTTGCCTGCATTAGGGCCTTAACCAGAATTTCGTAGGACAAGCCTTTAACTTTAATATCCATCTGGCAAGCTGTAATCCCATCAGCTGTGCCGGTTACCTTAAAGTCCATGTCTCCCAAATGGTCTTCATCACCCAGAATGTCTGATAATACCGCATATTTGCCAGTTTCGCTATCTGAAATCAATCCCATTGCAATTCCTGACACAGGTTTTTTAAGTTGAATCCCTGCATCCATTAGCGCCATCGTACCAGAACAAACGGTTGCCATAGAAGAAGAACCATTACTTTCCAAGACTTCAGAAACTACTCTAACTGTATAAGGACAATCTTCAGGGATCATACCTTTTAATGCTCTTTGGGCCAGGTTTCCATGTCCAACCTCTCTACGGGAGGTTCCCCTGATTGGTCTTGCTTCACCAGTGGAAAAAGGAGGAAAATTGTAATGGAGATAGAACGTTTCTTCGCCTTCGAATGATGGCATATCTATTTGATTTGCTTCTCTGGAAGTCCCTAAAGTAACTGTTGCCAATGCCTGTGTTTCCCCTCTTGTAAAAATTGCCGAACCATGAGTTGATGGCAAATAATCCACCTCACACCAGATGGGCCTTATTTCATCGGTCTTCCTTCCGTCTAGCCTTAATCCTTCATTTAAGGTAAGGTCTCTTACAGCAGCTTTTTCGGCTTTGTAGTAATATTTGCTGATTAAATCCCCAATTTCTTCTAGTTCTTCTTCAGAATGTGCAGCTTTAATTTCGTCTTTTATTTCTGAAAATGATGCACTTCGTTCATGTTTTGAAGAACCCGCCTTGGCTACTTTATATACTTTATCATATGCAAGGTCATGAATCTTTTTCATTAGCGTTTCGTCCTCATCTTCCGTTTCGTATTCGCGTACTTCTTTTTGCCCAAAGGCCTTGGCCAATTTAATCTGTGCGGCGCACTGAACTTTTGCAGCTTCATGAGCAAATTTGATTGCTTCAACCATTTCTTCTTCAGAAATTTCACTCATTTCACCCTCAACCATCATCACAGAATCCTCGGAAGCTCCAATGATCATGTCAATATCAGATTCAAGTAATTGTGCCCTTGTAGGGTTAATGACAAATTCGCCATTCACTCTCCCGACACGAACTTCAGAAATTGCACATTCAAATGGAAAGTCTGAGAGTTGAATTGCTGCTGATGCAGCAAGACCAGCCATTGCATCAGGCATTACGTTGTCATCATGAGACATTAACTGTATCATCACCTGAGTCTCAGAATGGTAGTCCTTTGGAAATAATGGCCTCAAAACCCGATCTACCAGTCGCATTGTCAATACTTCTCCGTCACTTGGTCTGGCCTCCCTTTTAAAAAAACCTCCTGGATAACGTCCTGACGCCGCAAATTTTTCCCTGTAGTCTACTGTTAAGGGTAGAAAATCTACATCACTTTGTCTATAATTGGAAACTACTGTACATAATAACATACAGTTTCCTGATTGTACAACAACAGATCCATGGGCCTGTTTTGCAAGTTTTCCGGTTTCGATAGAAATCTCTCTACCATCACCAAGGTCAATGACCTCTCTAAATGTTTTTGGAATCATAAATTTTAATTAGCACCTGAATATTTATCAGGCTGTTAAACAATGGTCAACCGTCTTACATAGACAGTCTGAGTTGTGTTGTTGTGTCGTAGACCAATGAAAAACTATGTGTAAGCTTTTTGTGTTCTCCCCAAATTCCGGGGATTTTGTTAAAAAAAAGGGGAAGCAATGCCTCCCCCTTATATTATTTTCTAATATTCAATTCTATAATTAGGGCACGATATTTTTCTATATCCTTTTTCTTCAAATAATCTAGTAAACTCCTTCTTTTACCAACAAGTCTTACCAGGGATCTCTCTGTATTATAATCCTTTTGATTGTTTTTTAAATGTCCCGTTAAATGATTAATCCGATGCGTAAACAACGCAATCTGACCTTCAGTGGAACCTGTGTTACCTTCTGAACCACCGTGGGTTTTAAAAATTTCTGCTTTAACTTCTTTTGTTAAATACATTCCAATATTGTTTTAAATGATTTTTATGTATCTGATTGATTTTCAATCGAGCGCAAAGATAGTAATAAATTTATATAAAGCGGATGTCATTAATTTTTTTTGAACTTCAATTAAACCTTTGTTAATACTTGGGGTCAAAGGAGAGTAATATTAAAAAATGATAATATGAAAAATTATTTAAAAAAATTGAATTTCACAGGAATATTGCTTTTAGCAATTGTATTAAATGTTTCCTGTAACAAAGAAGAATCTCCGGAAATTATTGAAACCGGGGAAACAGAAACTTTTGAGGTGGCACAACTTCAGGCCAGTGATGAATCTGAATTAATTTCTGAGGAAATCCTAAACATAGGAGAGGACGTCTACGCGGTTGATGAAATCCAAGCTACTTCCAAAGGTTCATACATTTCAGATTATTTACCAGATTGTGTTACAATTACTACAGTGGTGACTAGCAGCAGTAAAGAAAAAATTATTGATTTTGGTGAGGGATGTGAATTACCCAATGGAAATTTTTTAAGTGGGATCATTAAACTGAGTTATCTTAAGGACATGGAAATGGCCACTAATACGCTTAGTTTTTCACTTGAGAACTTTATATTTAATGGGGTATATGTAGCGGGAAGTGCAACTGTAGAGCGTATGCGTTCCAATGAAAATGGAAATCCCCAGTCAGAAGCGGTTGCCAATTTTACAGGAGAATGGCCAGATGGTGATACTGCCAGTTTCTCAGGAAACAGGACCAGAGAATGGATTGAAGGTTTTGGTAGTGGATTCTGGGGCGACAATGTTTTTCTTATCTCGGGCAAGGGTATTTACACAGGGAAATATGATAATGTATTCGTAAAAGAAACGATAAGCCCTTTACGAAGAGAACTATCTTGTAGATTCCTGGTGAGTGGAATACTTGAAATTACGCGCAATGATACAACAGTGGGTCTTGATTTTGGAGACGGTAGTTGCGATTCTAAGGGGATTCTTACTTACCCTAATGGGGAATCTGAGGAAATATTTTTAAGAAGGTTTAAAAACTAAATAACCTACAAATTATTAATAAATAGCTCTGGCTTTCCAAGTCCGGGCTATTTTTATTTTCTTACAGCCTTATTCTGAATAAGATCTATATAGAGGTTGATATTCTTTTTTAGATCCCTTCTATGAGAAATAAAGTCTAAAAAGCCATTTTCCAAAACAAATTCTGCTGTTTGAAAACCTTTTGGCAGATCCTTCCCTGTGGCTTCTTTAACAACTCTGGGTCCTGCAAAACCAATCAATGCACCAGGTTCAGAAATATTAATATCTCCCAGCATTGCATAGGAAGCAGTTGTGCCTCCGGTTGTAGGATCTGTACATAAAGAAATATATGGAATTTTGACTTCAGCTAACTGCGCTAATTTTGCAGATGTTTTGGCAAGTTGCATCAATGACAGGGCTGCCTCCATCATTCTGGCGCCACCAGATTTGGATATCATCACAAAAGGAATTTTCTTTTTAATGGAATAATCTATTCCACGTGCAATTTTTTCACCAACAACACTTCCCATTGAACCCCCAATAAAAGTAAAATCCATACAACAAACAACCAGATCCTTACCTACAGATTTCCCAACAGCTGTTCTTACTGCATCTTTTAAACCTGTTTTTTTTTGGGCAGCCTTCAATCTATCCGAATATTTTTTGGTGTCCTCAAATTTTAATGGATCTTTGGAAGTTAACTTGGCATCTAACTCCTGAAATTTATTGTCGTCAAATAAAATTTCGAAATATTCTTTGCTCCCAATCCTAACATGATAATCATCTTCGGGACTGACATAATAATTTTTGGCTAATTCTTCAGATTCAACAATCTTTCCGGTTGGGGATTTATACCATAAACCTTTGGGCGTATCTTTTTTCTGCTCTGTTGCAGTTTGTATACCTTTCTCTGTTCTTTTAAACCAAGCAGTCATTCGAATATAATTTAATTCTAAAAGTTACCTACAAGGTATTAATATTGTTTAGATCTTCAAAAGCTTTTTTTAATCTCTCAATAAATGTCTTTTCTCCTTCTCGAAGCCAAACTCTTGGATCGTAATATTTTTTATTAGGTTGGTCGGCACCATCCGGATTCCCAATTTGCGATTGTAGGAAAGCCGATTTACTCTGCATGTAATCCCGAATACATTCCATGAAAGCATATTGTAAATCGGTATCAATATTCATCTTTATCACTCCATATCCAATTGCTTCCCGTATTTCCTCAACAGTGGAGCC
>NZ_JBATGR010000288.1:0-17627 GCF_049665975.1 Eudoraea sp. | reverse complement strand
TTTTTAATAGAGTGACAATATTTTTTACGAACCTTTCGCAACATGACGAATATTGAAGGAAATTCTGGGCAGTCTAAAGTTCTTCAAACCAGTGAAGTTGGCGACTGGCTTGCCTCACATATTTAGGAAGAAAAATATATTCTTTGCAGAACAGCTTTTGGGTTTCCGAAATTGATTTTATAACTATCAAGATGATAATTATAAAAGATAATCGGTGCTAATAAAGTTAGACAGCTTGGTTTCCAATAACTTTTCGAGAATTTCATTGTTTAACTCTGTGTCCTTAGAAGCAACAAATGTGCGGATAGAGAACGATCGCAACGCATCATGAACACTTAGTGTAGCAACCGCGGAATCTTTTCTACCTGTAAATGGATAAACATCTGGTCCTCTCTGGCAAGAGCTATTCAAATTTACTCTACAAACCAGATTCGCCAGGTTGTCAATTAAAGGTGCAAGGCTATACACATCACTACCAAACAAACTTACCTGCTGCCCATAGTTAGATTCAGCCATGTCATCTAATGGTTCCTGAATATCTTCAAATGAAAGGATTGGAATCACAGGGCCAAACTGTTCTTCTTCATATACCTTCATATCCTTGGTTACAGGATAAAGGACTGCAGGCCAGATAAAATTATCAGAATGCTTTCCTCCTTTTGCGTTCAGAATTTTAGCTCCTTTATCCAAAGCATCATCAATTAATTCTTGTATATATGCCGGTTTATCCGGTTCTGGCAAAGGTGTTAGAGCTACTCCCTTATCCCAGGGATTGCCGAATTTAAGTTCATCTACTTTTTTAGAGAATTTTTCATTAAACTCATCAACAATATCTTTATGCACATATATCACTTTAAGTGCAGTACAACGCTGACCATTAAAAGACAAAGCTCCGGCCAGACATTCATGTATCGCCAATTCCAGATTTGCGTCATGCAGCACAATAGCAGGGTTTTTTGCTTCCAGCCCCAATACAAGTCTCAAACGGTTGCTCTTTGGATGCTGGTTTTGCAATGCATTTGCCGATGAACTATGACCTATTAAAGCCAGGACATCTACTTTACCTGTCTTCATAATAGGACCCGCAATAGCACGCCCACGCCCGAATAAGACATTTACGACTCCTTTTGGAAAACTTTCTTTAAAGGCTTCTATTAATGGCGCAATTAAAAGAACTCCCTGCTTGGCAGGTTTAAAAACTGCTGTATTCCCCATGATAATCGCCGGAATAAGCAAACAGAAGGTTTCATTTAAAGGGTAATTATAAGGACCAAGGCATAACACTACCCCAAGAGGTCCGCGCCTTATATGCGCATAAACCCCTCCATTCTTTTCAAATTTCGCAGAATCACGATCCAATTGTTTGTAATCTTCAATAGTATCGTAGATGTATTCAATGGTTCTGTCGAACTCTTTTTCAGAATCTGCTAAAATTTTACCTATTTCCCACATTAAATATTTGACTACTTCATCCCTTTTGGTCTCCATAATACGGACAAACTTTTCCATACATTCTATCCGATCTCGAACCTTCATAGTTGGCCATACACCCTGCCCCTGATCATAAGCTTTTACAGCTGCATCTAATGCATCCAAAGCCTCCTTTTCGTCCATGTCAGGAACTGAACCGAGTAAAGTTTGTGAATATTCAGATGTACTTGATATGGTAGAGTAAACATCGGAAGTAGCCCCATCCCACTCTTTTAATTCGCCATTTACCAAATAAATTTTTTGGTTTATTGGCTCATTAATACGAAATGCCTCGGGAATAAACGATACTGTAGTTTCCATATTATTTTTTTATCTTAAAAAGCTTAGATTAATTTTTAAATACCGGGAAAATGCCTTTTGCTATACGATGGGTTTCATCGCGGTCATTGACTCCCTTAAGCTCGTGCCAATAATCTCAACAGGATGCTCACGCAACGCCTTATTTACCGCTATTAGCTTGGCATTATCTACACCGTTGTCCTTGCCTTGGACATAAGGCGTACCAATAACATCAATATCCACTTTTTTCATAAAATCGCCTAATAAAGGTTTACAGGCATGATCAAATAAATAGCAACCATATTCTGCAGTATCAGATATTACCCGATTCATTTCGAATAATTTCTTTCTGGCAATAGTATTAGCTAT
The DNA here is from genome assembly GCF_049665975.1 of Eudoraea sp. Lineage (GTDB taxonomy): Bacteria > Bacteroidota > Bacteroidia > Flavobacteriales > Flavobacteriaceae > Eudoraea. Next base: position 15,488 of record NZ_JBATGR010000288.1, on the reverse strand, counting down.
AAGCGGCGTTTCGTGTAAAGACTCATAATAAGCCGATTCACCTATTATTCCGGATTCAGTCATAGACTCATAAGCCAGTTCCACCCCTGCCCTTACCAGGGCAACCATAAGCACACCATTATCATAATATTCCTGTTCAGATATGACATCATTGCCAGCAGCAGTTTTTTCAAATGCCGTTTCTCCGGTTTCCGCACGCCAGGTCAAAAGATTTTTATCATCATTTGCCCAATCTTCCATCATTGTCTTAGAAAAATGCCCGCTCATGATATCATCCATATGTTTATGAAATAAAGGTCTCATAATATTTTTTAGCTCTTCTGACAACTCAAAGGCTTTTATTTTTGCAGGATTAGACAAGCGGTCCATCATATTGGTGATCCCCCCATATTTCAATCCCTCTGTTACGGTTTCCCAACCGTACTGAATAAGTTTAGAAGCGTAGCCCGGGTCAACTCCCTTCTCTATCATTTTATCAAAGCAAAGTATGGATCCTGTCTGTAACAAACCACACAGAATGGTTTGTTCTCCCATTAAATCAGATTTAACTTCAGCAACAAAAGAAGACTCCAATACACCGGCCCTATTTCCTCCGGTAGCAACTGCATAAGCCTTAGCCTGTTCATATCCCTTACCTTCCGGGTCATTATCCGGATGTACGGCAATCAAAGTTGGTACTCCAAAACCTCTTTTGTATTCTTCTCTAACCTCTGATCCGGGACATTTTGGCGCAACCATAATAACGGTAAGATCTTTCCTTATTTGCATTCCTTCCTCTACAATGTTAAATCCGTGAGAATAAGATAATGTTGCTCCTTTTTTCATTAACGGCATAACTGCATTAATTACAGAAGTATGCTGCTTGTCCGGAGTTAAATTAATGACAAGATCTGCATCAGGTACCATATTTTCATAGGTTCCTACATTGAAACCATTTTCACTGGCATTTTTATAAGATTGGCGTTTTTCCTTAATAGCAGCCTCACGAAGTGTATAAGAAATATCCAATCCGGAATCCCTCATATTTAAACCTTGGTTTAAGCCTTGTGCACCACAACCCACAATAACAATCTTTTTTGATTTTAAAGCATTAATGCCATCCGAAAATTCGCCAGACTCCATAAACCGGCATTTACCTAGTTGTAATAATTGATCTCTTAAGGATAGCGTATTGAAATAATTTGTCATGTTTAATATTTGTTATTTTTTATTAAATAAAATTTATGATTGATGGAATTCATTAATAATTGGAGTGATAGGCATTGTAGATTTAGTTACCGTGATTCTGCCTGAACGCACGAACTGCATAATTCCATAAGGCTCAAGCTGATCATGCATTTCATCAATCTCGTGTCTTCTGCCGGTTTTAGCCAAAACAAAATATTCTCTGGATACCGTTACAATTTTGGATTTACTCCCCGAGATAATATTCTGTATTTGAGGTTCATCAAACAAAAGATGCGAAGCAATTTTGAATAGAGCAGATTCCTGATAAATGGTCTCTTCATCTGTATGATAAAATGCTTTTATCACTTCAATTTGTTTCTCAATTTGAGCTACTATTTTACGTGTCCAATCTTCTGTAGTATTGATTACTATAGTAAATTTTGATACATGCTCAATTTCTGATTTTGAAACATTTAAACTCTCTATATTGATATGTCTCTTTAAGAATATTCCAGATATTCTATTGAGCAATCCAACATTATTTTCGGAATAAACCGATATGGTAAACCACTTTTTTTCCATGCTAATTTATTTTAAACGAATATCTGAAACCGATGCGCCGGAAGGAATCATCGGGAAAACATTATCCTCATTTTCAACACTCACTTCCAGAAAGAATGGCTCTTTTGAAGCCATCATAGCCTGCACTGCCGACTTAAGCTCCTTGCGTTCTTCCACTCTTTTTGCTTCAATACGATATCCTTCAGCTATTTTTACAAAATCCGGGTTAGTCATAACTGTAGATGCATATCTGCTCTCAAAAAATAATTCCTGCCATTGTCTTACCATTCCTAAGTGACCATTGTTTAAAACAACAATTTTAACCGCAGTCTTATTCTGAAAAATAGTCGCTAATTCCTGAATAGTCATTTGAAAACCACCATCTCCGATAATAGCAACCACTTCTCTGTCCATTGCTCCCATTTTGGCGCCAATAGCAGCAGGGAGGGCAAAACCCATGGTCCCTAAACCTCCTGAAGTAATATTACTTTTAGTTTGCTTAAACTTGGCATACCTGCATGCTATCATTTGATGCTGACCTACATCGGTAACAATGACCGCTTTATTTTCTGAAGCCAGATTTATTTCTTCAATTACTTCACCCATGGTTAGACCATCTTTGGTTGGGTAAAGATCATTTTTAATTACAGCTTCATATTCTTCTTTATAACACTTTTTGAACTTATTATGCCATGTCTCATGATTATTTTCATTTATTAATGGCAGCAATAAATCAAGTGATTCTCTTGCATTGCCTAAAATGGCCACATCCGCTTTTACATTTTTATCAATTTCGGCGGGGTCAATTTCAAAGTGAATTACTTTTGCTTGTTTTGCATAGGACTCCAGATTTCCAGTAACCCTGTCATCAAAACGCATTCCTATGGCAATTAGAACATCACATTCATTTGTAAGCACATTAGGGCCATAGTTCCCGTGCATTCCAACCATCCCCACATTTAAGGGATGATCTGTGTCCATTGCCGATAAGCCCAAAATGGTCCACGCTGCAGGGATTCCCGCTTTTTCAACCAATGCCCGAAGCTGCTCCTCTGCTTTTCCAAGAATTACACCATGACCAAAGACTATATAAGGTCTTTTTGCATTATTTATTATTTCTGCCGCAGATTCAATTTGTGCAATCTGAGGTTTTGGATTTGGCTTGTAACTTCTTACTCCTATACATCGACTGTAACTAAAATCAAACTCTTCAAATTGCGCGTTCTTTGTAATATCAATTAGTACAGGGCCTGGGCGACCCGATTTTGCAATATAAAAAGCCTTTGCTATGATTTCAGGAATTTCAGAAGCCTTTGTAATCTGATAATTCCATTTGGTAACCGGGGTAGATATTCCAATTATATCGGTTTCCTGAAATGCATCGGACCCAAGCAGATGCCGGGGCACTTGACCTGTAATGCAAATCATTGGAGTAGAATCTATCTGCGCATCTGCAAGACCCGTAACTAAGTTTGTTGCTCCAGGGCCTGAGGTTGCTATCGCAACGCCCACTTTTCCTGTAACACGGGCAAAGCCCTGTGCCGCATGAGTAGCTCCTTGCTCATGCCTTGTAAGTACATGGTGAAGTCTATCCTGAAACTTATATAGCTCATCATATACAGGCATAATGGCACCACCTGGATAGCCATATATCAAATTAACATCTTCCGCAAGAAGACAATGGATAATTGCTTCAGCCCCGCTGATTCTTATTGGAGTCTCCTTGTGTGTCTTCGGTTTTTTTTCCTTTAATGTTTGCATATACATTATCATTTATTAAATGCTATAACTCTTTTAAGCCTATCCTTATCAAAAGATGACGACCTAAAACTCATCTGTTACACAACCTTGTGAGGCAGATGACACTGTTTTCGCATATTTATATAAGCTCCCTCTATTTACTTTAAGCGCCGGTTGCACCCATTTAGAAAGTCTTTCGCTAATTTCCTTCTCAGTCAAATTCACTGAAATACTGTTTTTTTCCGCATCAATTGTAATAATATCGCCGTCTTCCAACAAAGCAATCGTACCACCATCCTGAGCCTCAGGAGAGATATGCCCCACTACAAAACCATGGGTTCCACCTGAAAAACGGCCGTCGGTTATTAATGCAACTTCTTTTCCAAGTCCTGCCCCCATTATTGCGGCAGTTGGTTTCAACATTTCCGGCATACCAGGCCCTCCTTTAGGTCCTTCATACCTTATAACCACTACATCCCCTTTTTTTACCAATCCCTTTCCTATTCCGTCATTTGCCTTGAACTCATCATCAAAAACCTTTGCCGGACCGGTAAAATGAAGTCCTTCTTTACCTGTTATTTTCGCTACTGCTCCATCTTTTGCCAAATTCCCATAAAGTATACGTAAGTGTCCTGTTTCCTTTATTGGATCCTGCAGCGATTTAACTACTTTCTGACCGGGTTTCAAACCTGGTAAATCTGCTAAATTTTCAGCAATCGTTTTACCCGTAACTGTTAAGCAGTCGCCATGTAGCATCCCATTTTCAAGCATAAATTTCATTACAGCGGGAGTACCTCCCACACGATGAATATCTTCCATCAAATATTTCCCACTAGGCTTTAAGTCCGCCAGAAAAGGAGTTGTATCACTTATTTTTTGAAAATCATCCAAAGTGAATTCAATTTTGGCAGCTTTCGCAATTGCCAAAAAGTGCAATACCGCATTTGTGGAACCTCCCATAACTGTTATTAACCGAATAGCATTTTCAAATGACTTTCGTGTAATAATATCACTTGGTTTAATATCGTGTTCTATTAAATGCCATAATGCCTTGCCTGAATTAATACAATCCTGGTGTTTTTCCTTGCCTATGGCGGGGTTCGAGGAGTTATAGGGTAATGCCATACCTAAAGCTTCTATTGCCGAAGCCATGGTATTGGCAGTATACATACCACCACATGCCCCTGCACCGGGACAGGCATTTTGGATGACACTTTTAAAATCCTTATCATTCATGGTCCCCGCAACTTTCTCGCCCCAGGCTTCAAATGCAGAAACAATATCTAGCTTTTTATCCTTAAAACATCCTGAAGCAATGGTTCCGCCATATACCAAAATAGAAGGTCTGTTTAAGCGGATCATAGCCATCAAGGCACCCGGCATATTTTTATCACAACCCACAACGGTGACCAGACCATCATAATTCATTGCCTGAACCACGGTTTCCATAGAATCGGCTATAATATCTCTTGAGGGTAATGAATATCGCATACCATAAGTTCCCATAGAAATTCCATCGCTAACACCAATGGTATTAAATACAAGTCCTACTAAATTATTTTCCTGAACTCCCTGTTTTACTTCCTGCGCCAGATCGTTCAAATGCATATTACAAGGATTTCCCTCGTAACCAGTACTACCAATTCCAATAAAAGGTTTTTTTAAATCCTCTTCCTTAAGTCCAAGCGCATATAACATAGCCTGGGCTGCAGGTTGAGTAGGATCTTGTGTTACATTTTTGCTGTATTTGTTCAATTCCATCAAATAGGTTCTCTTTAAATCTTATAGCACTTAATTGCTAAACTTTTCAAAGATAATTGTTTAAAAAAGTTGATGTTTTTAACAATTAGCACTGGTTCAAATTCAATAAAACATTTATGTGTTTAATTTACTGATTTTCAGACATATAATGACCTGTAATATACCATATTCAATAAATGTTGAAGTATGTTTAATAGGTTCATTTTGGATTTTATTTTATGTAAGCGGAAATATTTGTTTGTAAAACTGTATAATCCTTCCTTTGCGATATGAGATTCAAAACAGAGTTATGAAAATAGAAAAAACAGTTAGCGAAGCTATAAATTATAGAAGGTCGGTACGTATTTATAAAGAAGATGAAATTGATACCACGGCGGTAAGGAAATGCCTTGAAAATGCAGTTTTGGCGCCTACAAGTAGTAATTTACAACTGTGGGAATTTTACCATATTACCAGTAAAGATGTCCAAAAGAAGATACGTACTGCATGTTTTGACCAACCTGCTGTTAAAACAGCTAAACAATTGGTGGTCATAGTAACAAGAAAGGATCTTTGGAAAATAAGAGCAAAAGCGAATCTTAATTTTTTAAAGAAAAGTTTTGGGGATAAACCAATAGAAACATATGATAGTAAGGAAAAATTTGCAATGTCGTATTATAAAAAGCTTATACCATCTCTATATATAGATTTTTTTGGCGTTTTGGGACTGATACGTTATTTAGTTTTTAACCTGGCAGGGCTATTTAAACCCGTTTACAGGCAGTTCCGAAATTCTGACATGCGTATTGTTGCCCATAAAAGTGCTGCATTGGCCGCACAGAACTTTATGATCTCTATGACTGCTATTGGTTACGACACTTGCCCTATGGAAGGATCGGATACATTGCGCATAAAAAGAGTCTTAAACTTACCTAGAGGTGCTGAAATAAATATGGTTATCGCATGTGGTGTACGAGATCCGAAAGGTATTTATGGTCCTCGTTTCAGGATTCCTTTTCAAGAAGTTTATAAAGAAGTCTAGCGTCTCAAAGGGTGAAGGGTAACCTTATCCCCAAATTTCTTTTGAGACAAGAAAGCAATTGATTTATTTGCTAATTGAAGTACCCGCGGGTATCCACCTGTTGTTTGGCCATCGCGCATCAATATGATTAATTTACCGGCCGGTGTTAATTGTACAGTTCCGGGAAGCGTCGCAGAAGTTAACATCTTGTGAGAATGCGCACCTATTAATTCTTCAAGCTGATATGCCATCCGATTATTTTCCTTAGCAATAGTGAATTTATTAGTAAATAATAACTTTAGATGATCATCTGTTAGTATTTTATATTCAGGCCCTTTATGTACAATCAATTCATGTTCCTTATGCCAAGCCTCCGGCTTTATATGACTTATTTTTGGAGAATAATCTGTATGTCCTTCGATGGGTATTTCCATTCGTTCTTTAATACAGTTCTGATCCGTGATTGGTTTGTAAAATGACCTGCTCATTAATTTAACTTCCGTGAGGAAGCCCCCTTTAACTGCGAGATAACTTCTAAAACCATTAATTAGTTTTCCAAAAGATAAAACATCACCTTCGCTGGCTTTGTGCACTTCATATGAATTGACCGGTATACCATTTAAAGTTGGGGACATTTCGGCCCCGGTAATAGCAAAAAAGCTCGAAGTATGAAATTCTAGTTTAGGACCTGTCATCGTGATTTCCATTACAGCATCCATTTCCTCATTCTCCAACAAAGAATTGGCTATGGAGGCGGAATAATTATCCATACACCCACATACAGGAACTCCTTTATCACGGTATCCGAACCTCCCGGCATCCTGAATTGTGGAAAAAAAACCCGGATGAATTACTTTAAGCATCTATCTTAATTTTATCGAGGTTATATATTCCAACCTCCGCCTCTATTTTATGTAAATCATATTCTGCACGGGAAATGGCATAGAATTGAATTTGATCTCCTACGCTTACAAAGCAGGGTTTTTCAAGATTCACGTTAAAAAGAGATATTGGACAATTACCTATAATATTCCATCCACCCGGTGAATCTTGTGGGTATATGCCGGTTTGTTTACCCGCAAGACCAACAGAACCTTTATACACCTGAAGCCTGGGTACAGATTTTCTTGGAGTTTCCAATTCTTTTGGTAAACCTCCCAGATACATAAAACCAGGTAAAAAACCAATCCCGTAAACCGTGTAAATGTGATCAGTGTGCGCTTTAATAGTATCTTCAATAGTAATACCTAAAGTTTTGGATACTTCTTCCAGATCAATACCAAATTCAAGGTCATAACAAACGGGTAATTTCCATAAATAACGTTGAGGTGCGTCGCTGGCGTTCCTGTTTTTATAGCATTCAAGCAGTTGAAATTTGGTTTTAGAAAAATTTATTCTATTGTTGCGGTTAATTAGGGTGAGAGAGTTGTAGGCCGGGACTAATTCCCATTCAATATAATCTTTAAAAACCAATTTGAAACTTTGAGCAAAATCGAGGATATCATAAAGGATAGCTTCTGATACCTCATTTGGCCATTCTATCAAAATTGCATCTTCTCCAAAAGGTCTAATTGATATAGGATAGGAACTCACTTTTTTAGAAAAATATGCTTCTTAGGCAATTCGTCCGAAAGATACGTTAATATTTGTAAAGCTGTAGCTGTATCACCATGAATACAATAAGTGTCTGCCCAAATTGGCCTTTGAATTCCATTTAAAGTATATACCTCATTATTAATAACCATTGACAGGACATGATCTAATACTTTTATTGGTTCCTCAATCATGGCATACGACGAACGCCGGGAAACAAGACTTAAGTCCTCATTGTAATTCCGATCCCCAAAAGCTTCACGGGATACTTTATAACCTTGCTTGCGAGCTTCTTTCTCTACAACTGAACCATAAGGAAGGTATACCAGAACATCGTCCTTATAGGCCCGGATGCTTTCCAAATAAATAGTGGATAATTCCAAATCACCGGCAATATCATTATAAAGAGCGCCATGTGCTTTAATATGGTGCATTTGCATTTCGGCCTTGCTTAAAACAATTTCTAAGGCCTTAATTTGTTTCCGAATACTTGCTTTTAGAACGTTCTTTTCTATTTTCATTGATGTGCGACCAAAATTATCTCTATCCGGATAAGAAGGATGTGCGCCCACATTAATTCCAAATTTTTTGGCCAACTGCACTATTTCAGACATAGTACTGACATCCCCAGCATGACCGCCGCACGCAATATTGCATGAACTAATATGCGGAAATAGAGCGCTTTCATTGCCTATACCTTCTCCTACATCACAATTAATATCTATAAAAACCTTGTTGATCATATTATTCCAAAAACACCTAAAATACTTTTTGCCCCAAGAACTATTACTAAAATAATGATAATAATTGCAGGTATGTTCTGCCAGAGGGAATTCTTAAAGTCTCCAAGAACTGAAGTTTTATTTACTATCCAAATCAAAATTATTGCAATAATGGGTAGCAGCAGCCCATTGGCAACCTGTGCAAATTGAATTATAGCTATTGGCCTGATTCCAAAAGAGAGTGAAATCACCCCAATAAAAAGTACTACCATCCAAACAATCCTAAACCGGGCATCTGTTACATGAGTATTCCATCCAAAACAACTGTTAGCTACGTAAGCTGCTGCTAAAGGAGCCGTAATGGCTGAGGTGATCCCCGCAGCAAAAAGACCTATTCCCATTAAATATTTGGCACTTTTTCCATACAATGGCTCTAATCCTTTGGCTAGATCCAAGGCATCTTTAACTTCCGTCGAATTAATTGCTGCCGCGGAAATAATAATAGCTATTGAGACAAGTCCTCCGAGTCCTATGGATAAAAAGGTGTCTCTTCGAACGTTTTTAAGATCGTCTGAAGAATTCCATTTTTCCCTTATCAATGATGCATGAAGAAATAGATTATACGGAACCACAGTGGTACCTACCAAAGCGATTATATTTAATAGGCTTCCATTAGGAATAGAAGGAACAAATAAGCCAACTAACATTTCCTTTATATCTGGTTTAGTAAAAAGAGCAGTTAAAACAAATGAAACACTCATTATCAACACTAGTGAAATAAATACCTTTTCCAGAGTTTTATAAGATCCTAAATACAACAACATAAAAGCAATAAAGCCAATAATCCATGGATATAGTGCTGCATAATCTGAGCCAAATAAGACTTGTAAACCCAGAGTAGCCCCACTTATATTACCCGCCTCATAAGCCGTATTACCAATTACTATGGCACTAAGGATAATCCCCATTACAAGGTAACGGAGCCAGCGAACAGTTAACTGATCTCTTATTACTTCGGCTAGCCCTTTCTGTGTAATAACCCCGACTCTGGCCGACATTTCCTGCAGAATAATGGTGGCAATAATAGATAGTAACATGGCCCAAAGCAATGCATATCCAAAGCCAACACCAGCAATTGTACAAGCTGTTATTGTACCCGGACCAATAAATGCTGCAGCAACTAATACCCCTGGGCCTAATTTCTTGAACATTTAATTTTAATAAGTTAAAGATGGAGGAGTAAATATAGACTCTTTAAAGAATAATAGAGCTTGGGATTCTAATATTAATTCAAAATAAATTTAACATAAAAAGTGCAGTTCGTCTAAAATATTGCAGTTCGTCTAAAAGTGAGTTGCCATACATCGATAAAATATAATATTCCAAAAAACTCTGGGTTATAACTATCCCAAATTAAAAATTTACCTACTTAAGAATGACATGTTTAGATTGTAAAAAAGAGCTTAGTTATTTGGATCATAAAATGGCCATGGAATCGTATGGTGTAGAATTGTGCTCCAAACATAAAGAGCGTATGGACAGACTCATGAGGCAAAATGACACTCCAATAGAGGCTATAAAGCTTTATTATGGGTTAAAGAAGTCCGGAGTTCAACCAATGTTAGAATGGTGGGACGGGAAAAAATCAGTAGACATTGCATTTTCAAGGGTGAAATTAAATATTGAAATCGATTCTCAATATCAAATGCTTACCCATGAACAGGCAATGAACGATCTGGAAGAAACCATGTATTCATTTCAAAATGGATTCACCACCTTAAGAATTCCCAGTACACTCATTAAGTATTATTTAAATGAAACAGTAAATAATATTTTGGGAATCAAGGAAGGTTTAAGAGCCAATATCAAAGTAATCTAATTGAGTTTTAACAAAAACCCGAAAGTTATGGAGGCTAATAATTCATATACAGAAAGATCATATAAGTTGAGTAAGCTAATCCTTTTTCTATTAACTTTTGCCGCATTTGCAATTGTGGTAAACATTAATCCGGTTTTTTCAAGATACCTTTTTGGCTTACCTATAATCCTGTCAGGTATTTTAGGTCTGGTTGGAACCATCATCCTTTATAAAGGTCGTAATGAACCCATTAACGAAAAAAAGATCATTGCCATAACGGTGAATATAGCAATGGTAATTCTGATTGTTACTATTTTTATTTCCAACACCCTTTATTAAGGGACATAGCTTTTTATTCTAAACAAGATATAGGTGATTTATTAGCAGCAAGGCTATTTAAAATAAGTTCTTAGCCTCTGTCTGATTGATTCCTCGTTTTAATTTGAGGTTTAAATAGACTATTTTCTTTAGATTGTCTAATCTCTTGGGGTTAATCAAATAACCAAACTTCTTCTTCAATTATTCTTTCTAACTTATTTTTCATAATTTAAGAACATGAAAAATATAGATAGAAGACATTGGTTAAAAACAGTAGGTTTAACTGGCAGCTTTGCATTGTTAGGTGGATTGGAAAGTATGGCATTGGATTTCCCCCTGCGATCTAATTCAGCCGATTCAATGGCATTGCTTAATGCCAATGAGAATCCCTATGGTCCTTCTGAAAGGGTTAGAAAAATACTGACAAATTCGTTTGATGAAGCGTGTAGGTATCCATTTAGAAGCTTATCCGGTTTAGTAGAAATGATTGCCTTAAAAGAAGGTGTAACAAAAGATCATGTAGTTGTGACCGGAGGCTCTACAGAGGGCTTAAAGGCGGCCGGGCTTGTTTACGGTCTGGATGGTGGCGAGATTATTTCTGCTGACCCTACTTTTCAAGCCATGTTGCGCTATGCGGAAACATTTAAAGCAAAAGTACATCGTGTTCCTTTAAATGAAAACATGGAGCATGACTTGCCAGCTATGGCCAATAAAATAAATAAGAATACCAGGCTTATTTTTATTTGCAATCCAAATAATCCAACAGGCACCCTATTGAATAAATCAAGTTTGCTGGATTTCTGTAAGTCCCATGATAAAAATGCAGTAATTTTTAGTGATGAAGCCTATTATGATTTTATAACGGAGCCCGAATATCCTTCAATGGTGGAGTTGGTTAAAGAAGGTAGAAATATTATTGTCTCTAAAACATTTTCAAAAGTTTATGGTCTTGCAGGATTACGAGTTGGTTATTTAATTGCCCAACCGGAGATTGCACGCAATTTGAAATCAGCTTTAATGGCTAATACGAATATTCTCGCTATTGAAGCAGCAAAGGAAGCCTTGAGAGATGATGAATTTTACAAGTATAGTATAATGCAAAATTTTAAAGCAAAATCACTCATCTATCAGCATTTGGATGATTTAGGTTTACAATATATAAAGTCGCATACCAATTTTGTCTTTTTTGAAACTGGCAGGCCAATTAAAGGAGTGATTGATGATATGAAAAAGCATAATGTTCTTATTGGTCGCCCTTTCCCTCCTTTAAACCAGTGGGCTCGCATTAGTACTGGGAGATTAGCCGATATGGACGTATTTGGTAAAGCCCTAAAACAAGTAATGGGCTAAAATATTTAATTCTATACTTCTCTTTTATGCAAAAGCCTTAAATAGAGTACTTTTTTATGGAAAATAAAGAAGCATATAATGAAAATACCTTACATAAACACACCGGGTTTTTAAAGAAATATGAAAAATATTTGGGTGAGTTTGTTTATGGTGGAATAGATGGTTGTGTAACTACTTTCGCCGTTGTAGCCGGTTCTGTAGGTGCGGGTCTTGATAGCGCTATAATAATAATTCTTGGGTTTGCTAATTTGCTGGCAGATGGGTTCGCTATGTCTGTTGGAGCTTACTTATCCAATAAAACAAGAAAAGATAACTACAATAAACACAAACAAATAGAATATTGGGAAGTTGATAATCTTCCTGAATTGGAAAGAGAAGAAATAAGGGTCATATACAAGGAGCAGGGGTTTGAAGGAGAACTTTTAGAAGAAGTAGTTAATGTGATTACGAGCGACAAAGACCGATGGGTGAACGTAATGATGAAAGAGGAATTGGTAATGTTTGATGAAGATAAATCTCCTTTAGTAATTGGAAGCGTTACTTATTTATCTTTTATTGCTATAGGAATAATTCCACTATTGATCTATGTGATAGATTACATTTATACCATTAATAACGATCTTTTTCTACTTTCATCTATATTAACAGGAATTGGTTTTATCATAATTGGCTGGCTGAAAGCTTTTGTAAATCAGACACCTTTTTGGAAGGGAATACTAGAAACCTTATTATTAGGGAGTATTGCAGCGATAGTAGCCTATTTTATTGGAGATTTCCTGGAGCGCATAATAATTTATTGAAAATAATAAGGGTAGTAAATAAGAGTAGATTAGCCCTTTTTAACGAATATATATACCTAAAATCGGATTTCCTACGCTTAAAAGAAGGAAAAGTATTATTATAGATCTCTGAATATTTATTAATAAAACCCTGATCTAAATGAAAAAAAGAGCTACACTTTCCTTTATTCTTTATGGCTTTTTTATTTTTTGTTTCTTCTGGTCGGTTTATATTTTTCTTTTTAAGTTTTCCTAGAAGGAGATTTAGATCTTAATTTGCTCTAAATAGTTTCCATGAATCTCACCTAATATTATTGGTTCTAATATTCATAATCCCCTGTTCAATAATTGACTAGATAGTTAAACATCCACATTTTTTAACCAGATAACTAGTAATTATTAGTTTCAGATATCCAATCTCCGTTTTTAATTATATTAGCTTAAGGAAAACTTTTTAGTCTTAATAGTAGCACATTTAGGTTGTACAATTAATTATAGAATACATTTCTTCTAAAATCTTTTCTAAACTTACACTTTTTGCTATGTCGGATAAATTGATAGTAAACTTTACGCCTACGGGGATGATCCCTACAAAAAAAATGACTCCCCATGTTCCTGTAAGTGCGTCAGAGATAATAGAAGATGTACATCGTGCAACCGAAGCGGGAATCACCATGGTTCACCTGCACGCAAGGGATGAAATAACAGAAGAACCCAGCTATAAAAAAGAAATTTATAGCGAAATAATTAGTGGTATCAGAAAATTTGATCCTTTTCTCGTCATTTGCGTTTCATTAAGTGGTAGAAATTTTAAAGAACTGGAACAAGGTGCAGACGCCCTGCAATTGGAAGGTGATCTAAAACCAGATATGGGTAGTTTAACCCTGAGCTCCCTGAATTTTAATAAAGTCGCAAGCATGAATTCTCCTGATATGATACAAAATTTAGCGGCTATTATGAAGGAAAAGGGAATTGTTCCCGAATTGGAAGCATTTGATATTGGGATGGTAAATTTTTCGAAATATCTGATAAAAAAAAAGCTACTTAAGCCACCATATTACTTTAACCTTCTTCTTGGTAATATTGCGTGCTCACAAGCAAATTTATTACATACAGGGGTTATGATTCAGGACCTTCCGGAAAATTCACTTTGGAGTTTGGCAGGAATTGGGAATGCTCAACTTAAAATGAATTCTATATCAATTGCCGTTGGTGGTGGAGTTAGAGTGGGTATTGAGGATAATATCTGGTTTGATACCGATAGAACAAAGTTGGCAAGTAATGTTGAATTAATTGAAAGAATACATACCATTGCTAAAGCCAATGGAAGAGAACTTATGACTTCAAAAGAGTTCAGAAGCCTTATGAATATGGAGCCTGGTAATGGAAGATATGGGCGCAAGTCGGATTAATTAAAATCAAATCTATTCATGGAGGTAAATAAGGATAAGTATTACAGGATAAAATGGTTTTGGAATATCCTTAAGAATGGTCTTTTCCTTTTTGGAGTTAGGAATCGACTAGCAAGAATTGGTTTTGATATTGACCCTTTTTATTGGGTTCTGGAAGGAGATTTGACCTGTGAAGCACCTAAAATAAAAGGCGATCCTTCAGCATATGAATTTACGCAACTGAATGCAGAAGAAATTACCTCTATTAAGAAAAAAATCCATGGATCTGATGATGTGGCAGCACTTCCCAATTTTCATGATCAACAAATTTGTATTGGTCTGGAATACAAAGGAGAAGTTGCGGCCTTTATGATAATAGAATTAAATGATTTTAATTACAACAGGAAAAAATTTCATCTAAAAGAAAACGAGGCTTATCTTTTTCATATGTATACCTTTGAAGCGCACAGGGGTAAAAACCTGGCCCCTTATTTACGCTATCAGAGTTATTTAATGTTAAAGGACATGGGAAGGAATAGAATCTATAGCATTACACAATTTTTTAATAAATCATCCCAACGTTTTAAAAAGAAATTGAACGCAAGGCATTTGCAGCTTTTTATGTATATCATTCTATTTAAAAAATATCACTATCATTTTCTAATAAAGAATTATGATTCCTAGTTTTTTGGAAAATAAAGACCGGCTAATAAAAGCCGGCCTTTAAAGAGAGATCAAACAAAAAACTAATTAACAATACTCTCTATTCCTACATTTCTCCTTTATCGTTCTTTATTAAATACCTAGTTTAAATAACTTCCTCTGAATAGTTCAGTTACTTCATCGTTATTCGTAACCGACAATGAAATGCGAAAATCAAGCTTAAAATGATTACTATAATAATACGTTTTCCTCCTTCTGCTGTACTCTACGGGAGCATTAAAATCCTTTAGAACTTCCAGAAGATTATATACTGATCGTTCACTCAATTCCATTCTTCGTGCCAGTGCTCGCGGGCGACCTGTACATTCTGCCTCGATAAGCAAATGAAGTTTTTGCAAATTTTCCAGGGTTTTAATTTTATTCATCTTCTTCCCTTTTATTCATAATATAATTTTCGGGGATATTTAGTAAAGTTTATTTAGAAATGTGGATTGTTAAACAAGCTTTTATTTCTTTTATAATATTAGAGATTATTTTCTATATATACAAATAATAATAGTTTTTTTTCTACATAATATTATAATT
>NZ_JBATGR010000287.1:0-4981 GCF_049665975.1 Eudoraea sp. | reverse complement strand
CTTCAAAAGCTTTAAATCAAATGATTTTTGATGCACATTGGGAAGAATTGGATTTTATGCTGGTAGATTTACCACCGGGTACAGGAGATATACATTTAAGTATTATGCAATCTATGCCAATTACTGGCGCTGTTGTTGTGAGTACACCCCAGGAAGTAGCACTGGCAGATGCACGTAAAGGCGTAGCAATGTTTAAACAGGATGCCATCAATGTACCTGTTTTAGGAATTGTTGAAAATATGGCTTACTTTACCCCTGAGGAGCTGCCAGACAACAAATATTATATCTTTGGAAAAGCGGGGGCAAAAAATCTTGCCACTGATCTGAAAGTTCCATTTTTGGGAGAGATTCCTTTAGTTCAGAGTATTCGTGAGGCTGGAGATATTGGAAGGCCTGCTGCTCTTCAAACAGCCACTCCGGTAGAAAAGGCATTTGAGGAACTTACAAAAAATGTGGTTCAGGAAGTTGTTTCACGAAACAAAAGTTTACCTCCTACTGAAGCAATTAAAATAACGACAATGGCTGGTTGTGCTGCTGTTAAAAAGAAATAATCATGACAACTGAGGAACTCAAAAGTACTGTTGAAAAAGCGTTGGATGAAATTCGTCCTTTTTTACAAAGTGATGGGGGAGATATTTCTTTAGTATCTATAGACAATGATAAATTGGTTACAGTAAAGCTGGAAGGAAATTGTGTAGGGTGCAGTGTTAACCAAATGACGCTGAAGAGTGGGGTGGAAATGACAATTAAAAAACATGCTCCACAGATAGAAAAAGTGATCAACATTCCTTAGAATATACATCTCTTAGCATATTACTGACAAGACAATTGTATCAAGATGAGTCTGTATAACTTAAATCCTTGCCTGATAGGTAAATAAGTTGTAGTATCTCCCTTTTTTCTCAATTAGTGATTCATGTGTACCTTGTTCAACAATTCTGCCATTCTCAATTACTAGAATCTGATCAGCTTTTCTAATGGTACTCAATCGATGGGCAATTACAAAAGTCGTTCTTCCTTCAGTAAGATGCGATAAACTTTTTTGAATTAAAGCTTCGCTTTCTGTATCGAGATTTGAGGTAGCTTCGTCTAAAATCAGAATACGAGGATCGGCTAAAACGGCTCTGGCAATAGCTATTCGCTGTCTTTGACCGCCTGAAAGCTTTATACCCCGCTCGCCAATTAATGTGTCCAAACCATCTTCAAATCGATCTGTAAATTCGTCAACATAGGCAGCTTTAACGGCTTCCAGCAATTGTTCTTCCGAAGCGTCGGGTCTGGGAAATAAAATATTCTCCCGTATGGTTCCTTCAAATAAAAAATCGTCCTGCAGCACCACGCCCAAGTGTTTTCTAAAGCTGTTAAGGTCTACTTTTGATAGATCCTGACCATCTACTGTTATTGTGCCACTCTGCTGGGTTAAGAAACTTGCGGCCAGCCCGGCAATGGTACTCTTACCAGACCCTGAACTTCCTACAAGCGCTACAACAGTACCTGCGTTTACTGAAAAGCTAATATCATGTAATACTTCTTTTTCTTCTTCATATGCGAATGAAACGGAGTCAAATATCATATCTCCCTTAATTCCGTTCAATGCCAGAGTACGTACCTCTTTGTTAGATTCGGGCTGCATATTCATTAATTCCTCTGTTCGATCGAGACCGGCCAGTGCTTCAGTAAGTTGACTACCAATATTACTCATTTGTACTATTGGGGCAATCATCAACCCCAAGAGGAAAGTAAACGTTAAAAATTCGCCCACTGTGAGTTCATCAATCATAATTTTATATCCTCCCATGCCCATTATACCTGTTGTGGCAAGCCCCAAGAGAAAAGTAGAGGAACTGGTCATAAAAGCAGTTGCGGTAAGACTTCTTTTTACATTTTCAAACAACCGGAGTACGCCTTCTTCAAAAACACCTTGTTCCTGGGCTTCAGCGTTAAAGCCTTTGATAACGCGTATTCCTCCCAATGTTTCTGTAAGCCTGCCTGTAACTTCCGCATTAATTTTCCCCCTATTACGGAAAATTGGTCTAATTATTTTAAAGGCTTTTAAAGCAATAATTGCAAAAATAGCAAGGGGAATTAAGGCAAAAAGGGTCATGCTTGTGCTTATATCTAACAGAAGAATTAAAGAGACTACGGCGGTAATGGTTCCTCCTACCAACTGTACCAATCCCGTGCCAATAAGATTACGGACACCTTCTACATCAGTCATTATTCTCGAGACTAATTCACCTGATTTTGTGTTGTCAAAAAAACGAATTGGCAAAGACAATATTTTCTTCTGTACCTGGGCTCGTAATTCAGAGATCATATACTGAGCCTGAACGCTAAGTATTTTTGTTAACAGAAAAGAAGTTACTGCCTGAATTAAAATCGCAAATATGACAACTCCTAAGAGAAGCTTTAGGAATTCCAGGTCTTTATTGGGGATTATGTCATCCATTAAATATTTAAGTGACAGTGGCGCAACAAAACTTGCGGCCTTGCTAACTATTATTAATGCCAAACCTATAAAAACCAGATTCCTTCTGGGCCAAATGATGGTTTTGAATGCTTTTAGGATACTTACTCTTTTGTCGGACATTGGAGATTTAGGTCTATTTTATTAAGAGAGGCTGCAATTTACGGTAAAATTGCCGCCCGATAGTCAAATCCATAAGACCTCGTCAAATTTTAAGGAAGAATTAGCATATAAATTTTAATACTTTTAATTTCACAAATACTTAAATCAAGTTATGGAATCAAAAGACAGCAACGGAAATATTCTTGAAGATGGAGACAATGTTCATGTTATCAAAGATTTGAAGATAAAGGGGATGTCCAAAACATTAAAGCGAGGTAATATTATAAAGAATATAAGGCTAACAAGCAATCCTCAGGAAGTGGAATGTAGAATAGGTAAAAGTCAGATTGTTCTCAAAACCCAGTTTTTGAAAAAGACCTAAAAATGGTTTTATTTTCTTTTTAAAAATAATGGAAGCAACTATGAAAAACCCTCAAATTAAGTATATCAAATTTCTGTCCCTTTCCCTTTTGTTGTGGCTAATAGCGTCCTGCAATACTTCACAGGGCCATTCCGAAATAGATAAATGGGGGGAGCAGGCCGAGAACATTACGATTATAAGAGATGATTTTGGAATCCCCCATATTTATGGTAAAACTGATGCAGATGCTGTATTTGGCTTACTTTATGCGCAATGTGAGGACGACTTTAACAGGGTAGAACAGAATTATATTTGGGCTATTGGCAGATTGGCGGAAATTGAAGGAAAAGAGTCACTATACAGTGATCTCCGGGCAAATATGTTCATGAGCAAAGAAGAAGCAATAGCGAATTATAATAGAAGCCCTGATTGGTTAAAAAAACTCTGTGAGGCATTTGCCGATGGGATTAATTACTATTTACATACCCATCCGGAGGTGAAACCTAAGCTATTAACCAGATTTGAACCCTGGATGCCAATGTATTTTAGTGAAGGCTCAATAGGTGGTGATATTGAACGAATTAATACAAATAAAATACGCGCTTTTTATGAAGATGGAGTGGCATTTAGTAAAACAGAGGAAGCAGAAATTAAAAAACGCGAAGAAGAGTTAGAACCTCAGGGATCTAATGGCATTGCCATCTCCGGAACTTTAACACAAAGTGGTAATGCTATGTTACTCATAAACCCACATACTTCTTTTTATTTCAGGGGAGAAGTACATGTCATAAGTGAGGAAGGCCTTAATGCTTACGGTGCGGTAACCTGGGGACAGTTTTTTGTTTACCAGGGATTCAATGAGAAAACGGGATGGATGCATACATCAACCTATACAGATGTAATGGATGAATATGTTGAGGTAATTGAAGAGAAAGAGGAAGGTCTTTTTTATGTGTATGGAGAAGAATTGCGCCCTGTTATTAAAAAAGAAGTCATCTTAAAATATTCGGATAATGGCGTAATGAAAGAAAAAACATTCCCTATATATAGGACACACCATGGACCTATTACCCATAAAGAAAATGAGTTGCCAGTAGCTTCGGCAATGATGTGGGAACCAATAAAAGCATTGGAACAATCCTATATCAGAACAAAACAAAAGGATTATAAAGGTTTTCTTAATATGATGGATATCCGCACTAACTCCTCTAATAATACTGTATATGCCGATGCCGATGGCAATATTGCATATTTTCATGGAAATTTTGTCCCGGTTCGTGATACCATTTTTGATTTTAGCCTACCTGTCGATGGAAGTAATCCGAAAACTGACTGGAAGGGATTGCATGCTATTGATGAAAATATCTTTGTGTTAAATCCCAAAAACGGATGGATTCAAAATTGTAATTCTACTCCTTTTACGGCCGCCCTGGAAAATAGTCCAAAACGAGAAAATTATCCTAAGTACATGTCCATAGATCAGGAAAATTTCCGTGGTATTCATGCTATTGAATTGCTAAGGAATAAAAGCGGGTATACTATGGATGGCCTTATTTCTCTGGCTTATGATTCATATTTACCCGCGTTTGCAAAATTAATTCCCGGTTTGGTATCTGCTTATGACGAAGCTAAGGCAGAGCTTCCTGAACTTGAAGGAGCGATTAACATATTGCGGAACTGGGATTATAGAACTTCTGAAGAATCTGTAGCAATGACCCTGGCGCATTTCTATGGGACCTTGTATGGTAAAAGAGGAATACGGCCGGCCCCGATGAGCGATATGGAATTAATGTCTTATTTCGGTTCGGAATCACCATTGGAAGAGCGATTGTCAATTTTTAAAGAAGTAGTATCACAATTAGAAAGCGATTTTGGGAATTGGAATATTCCCTGGGGCGAGGTTAACAGGTTTCAGCGTTTAAATGGTGATATCAGACAGGCATTTGATGATAATAAACCCAGTATTCCAATTGGTTTCTCATCTGGTCGCTGGGGTGCTCTGGCTGCTTATGGAGCCAGATATAACAACAATACAAAAAAGATATATGGTA
>NZ_JBATGR010000286.1:0-4921 GCF_049665975.1 Eudoraea sp. | reverse complement strand
ATATTGGGCAGGGGCGTTAATTTTCAATTCAGCAATAAAATCCCGAAATTTTGTTTCATCAAAGTTTCCATTCTCATCAGAAAATTGAGGATTCTGAGCTATCCCGGGGCTAGATTTAATAACATTTATTATCTGGTCTTGCTCAACAGAAATACCAAGATCTTCTATCTGTTGCCCTAAAATAGTATTTCGTTCTACCTGGTTCCAGACAGAATTTACTAATTGCATGGATGAAGTTGTTGGTCCAGACCTTCTTGATGCTCTCTCAATTTTTCGTCTAAAGTCGTCAATAGAAATTTCATCTCCATTAATTTCGCCTACAGAAGACCCAACTTTTCCACCAGAAAAACCATTGCTGGTAAATATTCCAGATACTACGAACGCAAATAAGGCCATCCCAATGATCAAGATTAAGATAGTTGTTTGTTTTCTAATATTTTCTAGAATTGCCATTTTTTGTTTATTTAAAATCAGTTGGCGAAATTAGTATTTTACATTAAGAAATAAAAACTTAAGGCTTGCTATCTGGCTCATTTTTATGGGGCTAATCCTTTTCCAGGACCTGAACTGACACTAAATCTATTTTTGTGTTGGAAACTTCAAGGATTGTAAACAAAAAATGCGCTATACGTATTTCAGAATTCTGGTCAGGGATCTCACCTGTTTCATTCACGATTAGTCCTCCAAGTGTTTCGTATTCCTCGCTTTCAGGAAGTTCCAGCTTGTATTGTTCATTGAGGTAATCTACTTCCAACCTGGCAGAAAATTTATAGGTGTTATTATTTAGTTGTTCTTCCAGTAAATCTGTTGAATCATGTTCATCCTCTATTTCTCCAAAAAGTTCCTCTACAATATCCTCAACAGTCATTATTCCCGAAGTACCTCCATATTCATCAAGCACTAGTGCAATACTTTTTCGCTTTTTTGTCAACACATTGAGAATATCCTGAATTAACATGGTTTCCGGCACAAACTCTACTGGCAGGAGTATACTTTTAATTATTTTAGGCTTCTTAAATAGCTCGTAAGAATGGATGTACCCAATAATATTATCTATTGTGTCTTTAAAAACTAATATTTTTGATAAGCCGGTTTCGGTAAAAAGTTTAGCGAGGTTTTTTGGAGTTTCATGTAATTCCACTGCTATAATCTCAGTCCTGGGAACCATAACTTCCCTTGCTTTTACTGCAGAAAAATCAAGTGCATTCTGAAAGATCTGAATCTCAGAATCTACATCATCCTCTTCCATCACAGTTTCCATTTGTTCCGTAATATAATCCCCTAATTCAATTTTGCTAAAAGCCAGTTGTACTTCATCACCGTCTGTCTTAAAAAAGGTTTTGAGAAGTACATCGGAAACTTTAATTACAAAATCAGAAATAACGGAGAACAACAAGTAAAAAAAATAAGCCGGAATCGCGAAAAATTTAAGTAGTTTGTTAGAATATATCTGAAAAAGCACCTTGGGTAAAAATTCTGCTGTAAGCAAAATAATAATTGTGGATATTAACGTCTGTGTCAAGAGGCTAAAATCTGTAAGCATAAGATGAATAAACCTATTGTCTGAAGGTAATTTGGTTTGGAACCAATTCATCAATAACTCTCCCATATACAAACCATAAACCACTAATGCAATATTGTTACCAATGAGCATGGTAGCAATAAACTTAGAGGGTTTTTTTGTCAGTCGGGTAAGTATTTGTGCCAACAGACCTTCCTGCTTCTTTTCAATTTCTATATGAATCTTATTAGCCGAAATAAAGGCAATCTCCATTCCGGAAAAGAATGCGGATAGCAACAAACAAATACAAATAATAAGTATAGTAGAGTCCATGGCTATTGCTGATTATCCCGTTTTCGCTTTTCGAAACGTTTTCTGTAGTTACGTCTAAAAATAAACATTCCTATAGAGACAAGGGCAAAGAATATAAAGATGTAAGTACCCTCTCTGTCTATATTCCAAAGTTCAATTATCTTATATACAGATATAATTGCAACGAGCAGGTATAAGTATTCCGTATATTTTAAAATTTTAATCATGTTTGATCTTCCTTAATTGTAATTAAACCATAAGTCTTATGGGCATTGAAGAAACTAAAATCCTTATTAAAATCCATTCCCTCACCATCCATAATTGTCCCATCTTCAGGATTGGTAAATTTAAATTTACGCTGCGTAAAAATCCACTCATTTGTCTGATCATAAAAAAGCTGAGGGGCTTCAAGCCTTTTACCGTCATGAGATTCGATTACCACATTACCCTGCAGGTCTATTAAATTAGTGCCGGAATAAATTATCCCATAGTCGGCCTTAATCGTACTTTTATTGTTTTCAGCATCAAACAAATCCACCTCCAAACCATTTGGAAAAGTTCTAAACTGAAATCTCATATTGTCATAATCTTCACTCAACGGGCTTTTTAAAACGGCTATGACCCTGGAATCTTTGGTCTCCTCGCTTCCCATTTTTTCAGGAGTTTCTGTATAAGTAAGCACAAAATTTTGAGCAACCCCCATAGGATATATTGTTTGCTGTGCTTCTTCCCCTACTCTTTTATAATT
Organism: Eudoraea sp.; assembly: GCF_049665975.1. Classification (GTDB taxonomy): domain Bacteria; phylum Bacteroidota; class Bacteroidia; order Flavobacteriales; family Flavobacteriaceae; genus Eudoraea. Next base: position 2,360 of record NZ_JBATGR010000286.1, on the reverse strand, counting down.
ATCCTTACAGCCATAAAACAACAATGCCACAGCAAATACTATGGCAATGTTAATAAATTTATCTCCGTAAAGATTGTTCATTATTATAGATTAGGCACTGTGACGCTGCCTCCAACCCAACAACTAAAGCTGATGGTTTTACCAGCCATTCCAGAATTAAAGATATCTGTTTTTGAGGGTGCTTTGGCACTATAACTGGCCGCAGATTGATTTGCAGTGCTACTCAATGAAGGATCTACTCTACCAGCCTTTCTGGCCATATCTGCCGCTTTCCAATAGATAGCTCTTTTTTCAAATGGTGTACTACCACAATCATTAGCACTTGTTGCATATAAATTTGCAATAAGAAGGTAGGCTCTGCCATTAGACGGATTTGCATCAATCGCCGCCTGAGCATATTTTCTTGCCGTTGATTTACTCGTTCTTCTATAACTGGTTGCTATTTTGTAAGCAATATTTGATTTCTTTTTGGAATCTGTCTCCAATTCAAGAGCTTTATTAAAGTCTGCTATTGCTCCTTTGTTATCTCCTGCTTTTTTCTTTAAAGTTCCTCCATAAACATAAGCATCCGCCGAAGGATCCAATGCTAATTGTGCCTCAAATAATTTTTGAAACATAGGGTCATCGATGCAATCTTTACTAAACATTCTTCCTACTGCTCTTTTTACCCAGGTAACATCATTTTTTTTGGAATCAAAACTCTTTTGATAAAGAGGAATAAGATTTTCGCAATCTGCAAGAGCACCTAATTTAGAATCCACACTTCCGGCAATCTTACCATAAGATTCAGAATTAGTGGTTGCCACTTTTAATCTTCTCTTTTCCTTTGTAGTAAGGGTTCCCGCTTCTTCCTTAGGAAGCAATTTACTAATTATGTCTGTAAGTTTTTCATTCTCTTCTTCTATTTTTTCATTAACGTCATCATAGGTATCAAAGACTGTCTGAAGATCCTTTTTCCCTTCATTATAAAGGTCTACAAGACTTGAAAAATAAAGATAAAGAGCTTTTGGGTTTTTAAAATTTGAAGCGTCCTGTTCAAAGGCATCATGAAGCATATTATACAGCTCTTCATCAGAAGCCATCTTATTATCATATAATAGCAAAGCCTTATCTATGGCAACAACCGCTTTGGGAAATTTATCCGGGAAAACTTTTAAACTATTGTCATACATTGCAAGCAAGTCACTTATATAACCATCTTTTTCCGCACCGGAACTATTATCTATCTTATAAGACAGAATTTTTTCCCCCAACGAAAAATTTGCTTTGTTAATAGACGGACATGTTTCATATACCATTAACCATGGCGTATATGCCGCATCGTAGTTTTTTACTTTTGCATGTTCAGCATAAATAGAAAGATTGGTCATACATTCAGGGTTTTGGCCTTGTGCATTTGCCGTTCCTGTTATTGCCAGTAACCCGATCATCATACAGTAAAATTCCTTTTTCATCTTGTATTAATTTTAAAGTGGTTAATGTACTAAATTTTTATCAATTTATTTTCCTTTTTTGGAACCATTTATCGTTGAATGACAGTCCTACACTGACTTTGAAATATGTTTCCTCTATTAAATCGGCTACTGTGGTACCTCTTTTACCGTATTCAAAACCAATATTCATATTGGAAAAACCTCCACCAACTGGTAAACCTAGTCCAAAAGTTATGCCAAAATCGTGTATTGATGTATCATTGACCATCAAGCCCGTTTTGGAAGTACGTCCCCCTGCCCTATATGTGATTCTTTTCAAATAACTGGTAAATGAAGCATAATCAGGGATAAAATATCCACCTACCCTAATGGTATTGGCATCTTCATATGCGATATTTTCCGGATCAATAAAGTCATTTCTAAATGAACTCACGCCCTGCAAACTATATTCTGCCCCTAAAAACCATTTTTTGTCCCGGCCAAATCCAAGCCCAAAAGTGGTAGTGGTTGGAATTTTCAGTTCTGTGTTTCTGAGGTTTGAAGGTTCTAAGTTTACATCCCTTACTTCAATTTCTTCGCCAGTACTCAAAGAAAATGAACCTAATCTTTCGGTATTTGAAGATACCAGATTGGCCTGCGTATTCACAGTAACTGAGCTAAATAAAGTGTATTTTTTTTTAATCCTGGGAGTATAAGTTGCGCCATAATTAAAATCATAGCCGCTAATCTCAGATTCACGGATGTCTATTGTTCCATACTGAACTCCGTCAATACTTTGAATGCTCTGGTATCGTAAATTCCCGAAGCTAAAATTTACAGTTGCCCCAACATGCAGATTCTTGGTAAATTCATATCCTGCCGATAAAAATGCCTTATTTAATCCCCCATCCCCAGAGAACTGATTCAACACAATATCCTGGGTGGCAT
>NZ_JBATGR010000285.1:0-2180 GCF_049665975.1 Eudoraea sp. | reverse complement strand
GTGTATGCTGTTGTCAAATGCCCCTAACATTAGGGCAATTGGAATTGCATTAATGCTTTTATCAGTTTATGTATTTGTACTGGACCATTTTTCTGAAGAAAGGGCCACTTTTTATTATTCAAAAATTGTTGAACGATCTACTAATTAAAAGTATCTTGCTATCTTTTTTTATACTATGAAACATTTAATTGTTGGTTTATTTATTTCTTTTGTTCTTCCGGCCATCGCCCAAGATCCTTCGGATTTTCAGGAAGAAGTACTGGCAATTCAAAAAAAATACGATACGTTATGGGACAATACCAAAGAAACTATAGTATTCACAGGTAGTTCCAGTATACGAACATGGCAAAACCTGCAGGAACTTTTTCCTGATTACCAAATTGTCAATTCAGGTTTCGGAGGCTCACAGACAATTGATTTACTTTCGTATACGAATGAATTGATATTGCAATACAATCCGAAGAAAGTGTTTATTTATGAAGGAGATAATGATTTAAATGATAGTAAAAAACCTCGGGAAATAATTACTGTTACCAAAGAAATCATTACCAAAATTAAGAGTACTATTCCAGATATCCGAATTGTTATTATATCTGCCAAACCTAGTTTGGCGCGATGGCATTTAAAAGGAAAATATAAAAGACTCAATCGTAAGTTTAAACATTTATGCAAACAAGAAGAGAACCTGGATTATGCTTATATATGGGATATTATGCTTAATGGCAAGAAATTAAGACAAGACATTTTCATTGAAGACGGCCTCCATATGAATTCAAAGGGTTACGAGTTATGGTATCAGGTTATAAAAAATTATGTTCAATAAAATATTTAACAATGATAAAATCAATTTTAACAAAATCGCTCGCTTTACTTTTTGGAATGTCCTTATTTTATGCATGTCAAGAGCATAAGATGAAAGAAATAGTATTTCCTCCAACAGATCTAAGTTCAGAAAATCTGATTCCAAAGCCTCTAAGGATACTTCCTACCCATAATGCCTTTGGATTAGATCATACCACTGCGATCTACACTTCACAAACGGACAAAAGTTTTGAAGAGGTAGGTTCTTTTCTTGCTGATAAAATAAAATCCAAAACAAATTTAAGGCTTGCCGTAAATGAAACAGAAGCCGGAGAGGTCAACCGAATGATCTATATAAATCAATCTGATAGCGATGAACTTGAAGGTCCGGAAGCTTACCAATTATATATTTCTAAAGATTCTATTATCCTCAATGCAAAAACATCTGAAGGGGCATTTCGTGGAGTACAGACCCTAAGACAACTCATCCCTGAAACCAGCAATGATACACTTGCTGAAATGCCATTATGGCCCATCCCAACAGGAAAAATTTTAGATAAACCTAATTTTGAATACAGGGGTTCTATGTTAGATGTAGCTCGACACTTCTTTAGTGTTGATGATGTCAAAAAATATATTGATCTTCTCGCTTATTATAAAATAAATGCCTTGCATCTGCATCTGACAGATGACCAGGGCTGGCGGATAGAAATCAAATCGTGGCCAAAGCTAACCGAAGTTGGGGGTAGCACAGAAGTTGGTGGAGAAGCAGGAGGTTTTTTTACACAGGCTGATTATAAGGATATTGTGGCTTATGCACAACAAAGATATATGATGATAATACCTGAAATTGATATGCCAGGACATACTAATGCGGCCTCAGTCTCCTATCCCATTCTAAATGGAAATGGTAAAACACCCAAATTGTATGAGGGAACAGCAGTGGGCTTTAGCACTTTTGATACCAGAAAGGATACGGTTTATACTTTTATTGATGATGTAGTACGTGAGATCTCCGCGATATCACCTGGCCCTTATTTCCATATTGGTGGGGATGAAAGCCATGCGACCAAAAAGAACGACTATATTTTCTTTGTCAATAGAGTAGAAAAGATTGTACAAAAGTATGGTAAGCAAATGATAGGTTGGGATGAAATTGCGCAGGCAGATGTTGATAATTCTTCAATTGCACAGTTCTGGGACAGCGAGAAAAATGCCATGGAAGCTTCTCGAAAAGGTATGAGGGTAATTATTTCGCCTGCAAAAAAAGCATATTTGGATATGCAATATGATACCCTTTCCAAACATGGACTTCATTGGGCGGCTTATATTCCTGTTGATACAGCATATGTATGGTCTCCAGAGAGTTATGCAGGTAT
>NZ_JBATGR010000284.1:0-3835 GCF_049665975.1 Eudoraea sp. | reverse complement strand
AAATTTGGCAAAATAAATCTGTTCTTTAATAATGCGGGAATCGAAGGAGCCTCCAGTTCTATTGAAGACTATCCCAATGAGGTATTTGATAAGGTAATAGCCGTTAATCTTAAGGGAGCATGGTATGGATGTAAATATGTAATTCCAAAAATGGTGGAAGGTGGATCTGTGATTATCACATCTTCGGTAGCCGGACTTAAAGGATTTAAGGGTTTAGGAGCATATGTGACTAGTAAACACGGTGTTATTGGGATAATGAGAGTGGCTGCTTTAGAATTTTCAGATAGAAAAATACGTGTAAATACCGTACATCCGGGACCTGTAAACACCCAAATGATGCGAAGAATAGAAACGGATATTTCTCCAGATAATTCAGCCGAAGTTCAAAAAGGTTTTGAGGCCATTGTGCCTTATGGCAGGTATGCAGAAGCTTTAGAAATTTCTAATCTGGTTCTTTATCTTGCTTCAGATGAAAGCAAATATGTAAACGGAAACACTTATGTAATAGATGGTGGATTAATGGCTGGTTAAAAAACTACATGTTCTCCAAAGTAATAAATACATGCTTTAGTTTGATATTAGTTCTGCTTTTTGCAGGAAACTGGAGCTGCAGGGGCAAGCCTGTAATAGAAAAGTCTGTTAACGAAGAATCTAATCTTACTAAACCAAAACAAATTACCACTGAGGAAAAGGAGTTACTAAATTTGCCAAAATCACTTTTACTGATACAACCAATATTTCTAGTAGATAAAAAAAGTAATCAAATTCTGGATATTGCTTTTGATCATTTGGCTGAATCTGAAGGATATGGAGCGGAAATTAATCAGGAAGCTTTTGAGAATCAATTTATTGGTAAAGCAATATACGGGGATTCCAACAGCTTTGGATTAAACCAGGCTGGCAGGACCATAATTGAAGGTTATACTATAGTTGACGGTCTCTCCGGGGCCACAATAACAAGTAAAGCCGCCGTAGAAATGATTTATAATGGACTATTATAATAACGCAACTACAATCAGCAATAATAAATTCAATTTAAAAGATTATAGAAAATGAAAAAAATTAAAAAACATGAGGCCAAAGAGATTGGACAATCTCTTGGCATCAATTGGGAAGAAGTAAGTTTGGACGAATTTACTGATGGAATTAATGTAGAATTTGAACACGGAACACGGTTTCCGGAAACCAATGTTACCAATGATGACAAATACCTTACAGGGAAAATTGCATGGGCTCATTTAAAAGAATTTCCAGATTACTACACAAGGCTGGAAAAAATGGAAAAAGAAGCTGAAGACTTTTGGAATTTAAGCAAAGTCCATTGAAAGCTAAAAGCATGTGAAAATGACAAAAATTATAGATGTTACCCCTGAAAATGTACAAGAAGAAACGCTTTTTTGCATCAAGGATATTAAGAAGCCCGGGTTCCAAAGCAAGCGAATATGGTTCGAGAAACAATATAAGCTTGGATTACGGATGAAAATTCTTAAAGACGATACTGATAAAATGATAGGTTTTATTGAGTATATACCTGTGATCAATGCCTGGCGCCCGGTTGCAGGAAATAACCTGATGTTTATTCACTGTATGTATGTATATCCCAATAAAAATAAAAACAAGGGGTATGGATCATTACTTATAAAAGAAGCCGAAAATGAGGCTATAAAACAAGAATTGGCAGGTATTTGCGTGATGACCAGCAAGGGCGCCTGGATTTCGGACAAAAGGATCTTTGAAAATAACGGTTTTAAACAAGTTGATCAAAGGGGCAGGTTTGAATTGATGTGTAAAAAATGGGAACCTGTAACTAAAGACCCCGAACTAATAGACTGGACAGCAAATCAAAAGAAATATAAGGGCTGGCATTTGGTATATGCAGATCAGTGCCCATGGCACGAAAAGTCGGTAATTGCTCTTCTAAATACGGCTTTGGACTTTGGTATTGATCTTAATGTAACTAAGTTAAGTAACGCAAATGAGGCAAAACAGGCCCCTTCGGGCTATGGGGTTTTCAGCTTGTTACATAACGGAAAGCTAATTGAAGATCATTATTTAAGCGCAACCCGATTCAGAAATATTTTAAAGAAAGAACTGCTCCAGGAAAGCTAATTCAGTTATCGGTCTTGTTTACCGCTACACTGTATTTTAAAATAATAAGTCATGAAAGTGGAAAAACAAGAATGCTGTCCAAAATTTAATCCAGAAAAATGGAGTGAAAAGACATTCAATTGGGATCAGGAAAAGTTTATTAAGGGTACCGTGCCTACTTTTTTTCATATCCCATTGCCTCCTATGATAGGTAAGCGAGTTACCAAAATGATGAAACTGGCAGAAGATTCCAAAAATCTGTCAAGTAATAAAGAAGATATCTTGTTATTATTTACGGATCCGCACGCCTTTATGTCGGAAATCTATCTTTCCGTAACAAATGACGTCCCCAATGCGAATAACACAACACTCTCGGGTAACTATATAAGTAAGGTTTTTGATGGTGCCTATAATGATATCCCAAAATTTATAAATCAAATGGACGCCTATTTAAAAAAACAAAAAGAAAAGGCTGAAAAATATTATGTGCATTATGCTTACTGCCCTAAATGTGCAAAAGAAACTGGTCATAACTACATAGTACTATTTGCCCAATTAGAAAAATAAGAGATTGAACCAACGATTACAAATCTGGTTATGAATAATAAAAAAGATATTGGGTTTTGGGTTTTAATTTCAACGGCAATTGTTTTAATTCTCTTTTTGACCGCAGGTCAAACTTTGTCATTAATAGATTATAATTTGGCCATAGACCTGGGGTTACAAGAATCAGAAAAAGAAATTGGTAAAGTTGGAATAGCATTTGCAAAGGGTTTCGCCTTTGGAGATACGGTATTCTATATCCCCATATTGGTTCTTGGAGTCCTGGGGTTAATTAAAGAAAAAAAATGGGGCACTTTCTTAATGCTTTGCGGCCTGGGAATTTCAGTTTATTGGCCCATTGTTCATTTATACACTATTTATATTGATACTGAAGCGATTACTTTGAATCCTGAAAAATACATTTCCTTTCCCATTGTTTTAACTTTGATAACTGTATATGGGTTGTGGGGCATATATTATCTGCATAAAAATAATATGGATTAATAATCTAAAGATCAATCCCCAATTAGCTGCTTTTTTTTATAAATTGTTCTACAAGCTAATAGCACTATTCCTTCTACATTTAGTTTTAGAAGTGAAGTCTGGTTATGGTATAAGCCTTCCTCCAGACGTGTTTGAAAATACACCATTTAAGGATTTTCTAGGAATCTTCTTTCTTGGGAGTTCTATGCAAGACCTCCTCAGGAAATGGAAAGATTATTGTAGAATTTTTCTCTGCTGCAATATTGGATAATGTCTGATATAACCTCAACTTAATTGCAGAAGGCGATTTATCTATTTGCAACCCGGCTTCCAGTAATTTACCCGCGGCCTGCTCTTCGGCTTGAGCCAGAATGATTCTTGCTCTTCTTGATCTTTCAGCTTCTGCCTGGTTGGCCATCATTCGTCTCATGTTTTCAGGCAACTGAATATCCTTGATTTTTACATCTATAATCTCAATACCCCATTGATGAGTTTCCTGTTCAACGATACTCTTAATATTTTTGCCCATTTCTTCACGTTTTGATAAAATGGTATCCAGCTCTACTTTTCCACAAACATCCCTTAATGCGGCTTGAGAAAGTTGTGTTATTGCAAAGGTAAATTCCTCGACTTCCAGGACCGCCTTTTCCGGATCATTAATCTTAAAGAAAACCACTCCGTCTATACTGCAGGGTACGTTATCTTCCGTCATTACTTCCTG
>NZ_JBATGR010000283.1:0-5358 GCF_049665975.1 Eudoraea sp. | reverse complement strand
CAATTGAAGAGCATGATAGAAGAAAAAATACCAAAATGTATCTCAAGGCCATGTTCCAGGAAAGCTTATAAGTTGTTAGCAATTTGTTCTGAATTAAACTTAGGAATTCTCTCTCAAATATATTCCTAAGTAAATGTTAGAATTTTATTTTCTCTAACTCATATTTAAAGAGATTTGGTGTTTTAAAAATAAAGTGGTATTATTATGATATTAAAATGATATCAAATGAAAAATGAAATAAATTTTAAAGCGAGTAGAGGATATGTAATGCTTTTGGTTTTATTGGTATTAATAACAATTATGGTAACAGGTTTGGTGGTTGTCGGGTCGCCTTTATTTCTTATCCTATTCCTTTTCGTTGTTTTAATTATCAGGGGTTTCTTTATTGTAAATCCCAATAGTTCTAAAGTATTGGTGCTATTTGGTGCTTACAAAGGCACAGTTCGGGATAATGGCTTCTTTTGGGCTAATCCATTCTACACCAGGGAAAAAATATCACTTCGAGCGAGGAATTTTGACAGCGAAAGAGTAAAGGTTAATGATAAGATTGGTAATCCAATTTTAATTAACGTAATCCTGGTTTGGAAGGTTCAAGATACCTATAAGTCGGCTTTCGATGTGGATAATTATCAGGAATTTGTACGTGTACAGACCGATGCTGCTGTACGCAAATTGGCAGGTTCCTATCCCTACGACAATTTTGATGATCAAGACGCCAAATTAACGTTGAGATCGGGTATGGACGAAGTAAATGAAGCTTTGGAAAATGAAATTACAGAACGATTGGCTATTGCGGGAATTGAGGTACTTGAAGCCAGAATAGGATATTTGGCCTACGCGCCTGAAATTGCAAGTGCTATGTTGAAAAGACAACAAGCAGTCGCCATTGTAGCGGCAAGATATAAAATTGTTGAAGGGGCCGTAGGCATGGTGGAAGACGCACTAGAGAGATTGTCCAATGATAATATTATTGATTTTGATGATGATAAAAAAGCTTCTATGGTTAGCAACTTAATGGTAGTTTTATGTGGTGATAAGGAGGTCCAGCCTGTTATTAATGCTGGGTCTTTAAACTCGTAACCTGTGAGTAAAAGAAAGTCATTTGCACTAAGAATCGACCCAGAGACGTTTAAGCGAATTGAAAAATGGGCGGATGATGAGTTTCGAAGTGTTAATGGGCAGATTGAATGGATTATTAATAAAAGCCTAAAAGACGCTAAAAGATTACCAAATAAACTAAAATCAAAAGAAAACAATAAGGATACAAAACTCTAATTTAATTGTGAACAACATAAGTATATGGTCTTTAAATAATATCAGAATATATGATCAATGATATTAAATATCCTATTCATTTAATTGTTTTTTTGTTCTTTTAAGTACTTTATGATTTCACGTTGATAAAATTGTCTTGCGAAACTTAATGCGGTTTTGCCTTCATAGGTCCGATTGAGATCAGCGCCCTTTTGCACCAGATATTGGACCATTTCAATTTGTCTGTATTTTGCCGCAAACATAAGAGGTGTTTTGTCTGCACAAACGCCCTCGATATCGGCTCCGTTTTCAACAAAATAACCTAAGGATTTCATCGATTTTAATTTTATACTTATTGCCAAATAATTATATTTTTTGCTGTCTGCCACTCCGATACATTCATTGATGTGGTCTACAGTAATTAAATGTTTCAAGTTTTCAGTTCGGCCATACTTTATACTCTACGCCATTTCATTGGTTAATTCCTGCCCATAGGATGCTATTCCAATTAGTGGAATTAATGTTATTAAAATCATGTGTTTAATACTTGAATTCATGATTGAGTTTAAAATACACACTCAAGCGGCTGTATTTAATTTACAAGATGTGATAAAATATAAAATAAGTCATAGCAAAATTAAATCCTGCATGACTGATAATTGCTCCATAAATCGATTCGGTTTTAGTTTTGCAATAATAAAACAGCCTACTGGTTAAAAACATTAATGTCATCCATATAAACGCAGGCACAAATAAAAACTCCCAACTCCCACTCGAGTAAATTATTCCAAAGTGTGCCAAATGCACGATGGCAAAGGCTAAACTGTCAAAAACAGACGCTCTGTTTTTCCCGAATTCAGGAACGAAACCCTGATGGATAAGCCCTCTGTACAACAGTTCTTCGCCAATGGGGCTGAAAGTCATACCAATAATAGCAAACATCCCAAAATATAATTTTTTATTTGATCCAGTAAGTTCATCTACCGGCATACTGCTATAGGAATTCGAGATATATACAAACCAATTTTCAATCGAGTCTAGATAGAGATAATTTCCTAGTAAAAATATAATAGCAGAAGCAAAAATCCCAATCAAAAATGAGTATATCAGCCATTGAATATTTTTTGGTCTTTTTAGTCCGATTATTTTCCTTCCTTCCTTTTTTAAAAGAATAAAAGGGGTAAGCCACATCAAAACAAAAATTATTGAAGTAAAACTGTAGTTCCCAGTTCGGTTGGCCTCCAATACAAAAAGAAATCTTGGTATTCCAAATAGCAATATTAATGTCAATCCGAATTGCCAATTGAACTTTAATTTTTTAAATCGGAAAAGGTCTTTCATAATCTTTTTACAACTCAGAGTATCCTTTATTTGAACTTTGATAACAGACAGGTATTTTCATCAATTGAAAAGCGTAGGCATTTATTGGAGTGTTTACACTTTTCCATAAACAGGTACAATAAAATTCCCGTTTAAAAATGGTTTCGGATCTATTTGGCTTTGCAGGACAACCCCACTATAAAGAGATTCGAGCATTAGTTGTGCAGACTGAAGCAAGGGCGCTGCCGTGGCTATTTGGATAGCCCGTAATTGATGTTTTCCCACTGTTTGTGGTTGTATCTGTTTGGCGATCTCCCGCCTGTACAAAGTTCCTTCTATATCCTTACCCTCCACAGCTGCATACAAAATGATCTTGTCGTCTTCGATGTGTGGAATCAACGCTTCCATTTTGTGCTGTAAGGCGGCAATAGCTTCACGGGTATTTCCCAAACCAGTAAGTTGTTCTTCTACCCAAGCATAATGTCCGGGATACCGCAAGGTCTTATAATCGAGAAAACCCACCTTTTTTGCTAAAGCATCTGGTAGGTTAGCTGCACCTCCGGAAGTAAGGTCCTCTTCATAGGTAATGCCATCGATAATTATGATGGCTCTTTCTGACAATGAAGGAAGTATTGTCTTTTTAAAATCACGAAGCACCAGGGTATCTTTTAGGTATTCGGTAGCTACCCCGACCGGACTCCAGGTGAATCCATAATAATGTGGGGCAACAGCATGGTCTGTCAGGGCACCTACTTTAAACTCCAGCTTGTCCACTTTGTCTACTTCAAAATCGCTGCAAAATTGTTGGAAAAGTAGGTTGGCGAGGATATTGATGTAGCCGGGAGCGAGACCAGTTTGAAGAACGAAACCCGTTGTAGCATCCTTTGCCAATGCCATTATTTCCTTGGTTTCTGCAACATACTCGGTCAGGTTGGCATAATGCAGGTGAAAGTCTTTGGCCAGCTTGGCTATTTTCGGGGCCAGGCTACCCGGGAGGCAATCGAGGAGTACATCACCCTGGCCCAGGATTTCTTTCATTTCCTCAGTAAGGTCTTCCCCGGGAAGATGAAATGCCTTAACGGAACAGGGTTTAGTTGTGCCCTCCTCTATCCATCTGGCCACCTTTAATGCTTTTGAAAACGTCCGGTTTCCGATAAAAACGGTAGGTGGTACTTCGCTCCATTCCATAAGGAGCAGACCGGCCGCTTCGGCAATACCGCCAGCCCCGGCAATAATGATGTTATAATGCTTATTCATTCCAGAAATATATCATTTTTATCGAGCTTTGTTTTGAACATATTGCAATCGTTTATTTGAACTTTTATAAATGTCTGATAAAATCCATTCTTTCTCCCAAAACACGAATTATCAATATTCCAGTATTGGTTCTTTTATAGAAAACTACATGTGATTTATGACGATACCTCAGAAGTAATGTATCATCTTTGTGCGAGCAGAGTCTTCCCCTTTCAGGTCTATTGGTTAGGTCTTCAAAACAGGAGATAAGATTATCGCGATATTTTCGAGCTTGTTTAATACCAAAATTCTTAATAGTATAGTCTGCGATTGCTAGAATATCGGATAGTGCACTCTTGCTAAGAATGTATCTAGCCATTCTTTTTAGCGTATCTTAATTCAGCTTCCTTCCAGATATCCTCAACGGTTTTATCGCTCTCACCACTTGCCAGACCTTCTTCAAGGGCCATTTCAAGTTCAATAATGTTCTGCTGGGTTGTTTGGTGGGTTCTGACCAGATGTCTAATGTATTCGCTATCGTTGGTAAAGTCACCTTTTTCAATCTGTTTCTTAATCCAATCGTCTTGTTGCTTTGTAAAAGTTATTGATTTTCTAACTACTCCCATAATGCACCAATATTAATATTATTGATGTAAAATAACAATTATTTTGAAAATATGCAAATATTGAAGCATCGTTTATCTGAACTTTGATTTTTTAAAATAAATATGGCCAAAGGACATCAAAAATTAGTTTATACAAGATCACGCCAACGGCGATTCCAATAGCAAAGCCTACCCAATTTTTCTTCTTTTTGTTTTCCATTTTATCGTTTATTTGAAATTTAGAGAACTATATTAAAACTTTTCATAGGAGCCATTGTTGTAGTGCATTTTTCATTTCCATTCGTTTTAATGAAAACGTTTTGGAATTCATATCAAGAAAATCCAACATTAAATATGCTTTTTTCGCTAAACTCCTTTTATTTTCATTCCCGATTTTTTCCAAAATCGTGAAGATTAATTCAGCTAACTTTTCAATGTGCGTTTCGTGAAGGTTTGCAATTCGCTCAAACAACTCTGATTTCTCCATTTCTGAAATTTCTTTAAGAGTCAGGTCGAACTCGTTAGCTAAATCCTGATCAATTTCCATTACATCCAACTCATAATCATTAACATTTATCCCTAAAGCTTTTCCGATTAGCTTAGTCAAGAAAAAAGTCAGTCTTTGTATTTCTCGTTGGATGTAATCTTTTTCCTGTTGCATATATCTGATGCGCTAAAAAGGTTAGGCTATCATTTCGGCGTATTAAAAAGCAGCGTAGCCAATGCTTTGGTCTCGTCCCGATAATTATCGGGAGCTGTAGGGAGTCCTACACATCAGGGGGTTGCTGCAGATAACCTAATCCCTCACCTTAATTGATTTGATAAATGTAGGATTAATCTTTAATTGACGCAAATAAGTGTGCTGAACCTGCAGGGGTTGTGGTCAAAATTTAAAATCTGTTTATTTAAAAGAATTATTGGAAATTGGTGCCTGGAATTTATT
>NZ_JBATGR010000282.1:0-2634 GCF_049665975.1 Eudoraea sp. | reverse complement strand
GTGAGCGTTAAGTCAGACGACCAAATATGTCAACAGAAACCTTGGTGAAGGTTGAGGGAGTCAACCCCAGCCGAAGGAATAAATCCCAAGCACTAAATGCCAATTATTCTTTTAAATAAACAGATTTTGCTTTTTTAAAAGGAAACCTTTTGTATCGGAAATTTAATAGTTACATCCACATCGGGCCATAGTTTTGAAGTACCGTCGGTTCCGGTATGAAGTTCATAACACTCTTTGTTTAATGAATTTAAAGCGACATCCCCGTTCCATTGCATCAAATCAAAATGGGCGTTCAAAAACAAGGTATCGTTTTTAAGGGAATAGGTATATTCTACATCATTGGCAAGGTTGTTCATATTTAGTTCCAAAGCACCTTTGCCTTGTTTGGCATCCAAAATTTTCCCTCTAATAGTATCGGTATTGAATACTTTGAAGAAGTAGGTGCGCAATTTGGGATCCCGAATTTCATTGGCTGAATTGACGAGCGCCGTAGGTATGGTCATTTCAGCATCTTGTAATAAAGTCTCAATAGTCCCTGAGTTGTTTTTCTCATTAAAGGTTATCCTATCAAAAGTACCACTTACCCCAAGCTTTTCGGTAAACTTATAGGCCGTCCATTTTAAAGATATTCCAGAAGTATCAATGGAATACATTTGTACTTTCTGCACAATCTTTTCGCTTTCTTGTTCTGCTTTTTTCTTTTTATCTGAGGAATTGCAGGAAAAAAAGAAAAATGATAGTACAAAGAAAATTGTATGTTTAATATATTTATTCATGATATTATGATTAAATAATAAGTAAGTCACTTTGATATCCAAGAGTGTAAAGACCGCCACTTACCAAAATGATTTATTGTAAGCGGCGGTAACTGTCAGGATAAAAGGATAGGAACGCTAATTCTTGAGAACGGTATCCAACACTTCCTGTTTATCCAGCTTTTTTGTACAGAAGAACCAGTCTTTACAGTCCAATCCATCGGTAGACGTCATTCGTTCATCTGCCACTCCGCAAGTGCCGGCAGGAGAAACAATAACATCATCGCCAGGATTCCAATCTGCAGGAGTAGCCACTGAAAATGCGTATGCGGTCTGCATTGCGATCAGAGCACGATAGATTTCATCGAAATTTCGTCCGAGACTTAGGGGGTAATAAATGATAGCCCGAACAATACTCTCGGGATCAATAAAGAAAACGGCACGTACCGCCTGGGTTTTACTTTCTCCGGGTTGGATCATTCCATATTTTTTGGCGACTTCCATCGTGATATCCTCAATCAAAGGAAATTTGACTTCTATATTTTTCATTCCATTGAATTCGATTTTATCCTTTATTGTCCGCAACCAAGCGATATGGCTGTATAGGCCGTCAATGGACAGCCCAACTAACTTACAATTAGCTTTACCGAATTTGTCTTCGAGGCTAGCAAAAGTCATAAACTCTGAGGTACATACCGGTGTAAAATCCGCTGGGTGGCTGAATAATATGACCCATTTCCCAATATAGTCCTCTGGGAAATTAATGTTTCCTTGTGTTGTGATTGCCTGAAAATTTGGAGCTTTATCCCCTATCCTTGGCATAGCCGTAATTTGCTCTTGAACTTCTATTGTTTCCATATTATGTGTTTTTTATGAATACTCCTATTCTTACTATTAAATCAAAACAAAATTAAGCCTTATAAATATTTCAATTCATGACCTAGGTCAGGATTGGATAACTTTAGATTCAGGAATTTTGCTGCAACATTGAATTATCCTGAAATTATCGCAATGATAAAGTATATACTATTAACCGGGTTTATGATTTGCCTCGGAGGCAATCCAAATGTTGCCGACAAGAGCATATACTTTGACATAATACATAAGGACAAAGTGGCGGGGAACTTAAAAGCGACTTTTTCGGTCTGTACTTGAACCAAAGTTTCGCCTTCCTCGAATGAATCCCCTGGTTCTTTATACCATAGTGCAATGGAACTTTCGGCATCTTCGCCCAATTCTTTATCTCCCTCGGGTTTACTTTACTAGGATACTTTTTCTTATTAGACTATGCCATACCAATAGGTCTGGGCTGCCTCATTTTTGTTTTAGTAGATTTCTTGGCGGACAACCCTATTAACCAATAGTTCAAATAAACGATGGACAAATCAGTGAAAGAATTGTCGAATAACTGCAGATTACAATCGCATATTGAAAATCTTATGCATAATTTTAACGAACTTGTTTCCAATGGTGCGAGATTTACTCTAAACGATCTTTCAACAGTAAATGAAAAATTAGTAGCTTCACACAGGTAAATACTAGCACTTCTTTAGTAAATGGAACCTTATAATGATACAATTACAAAAAGTTGCAAGGACAGGTGATATAGGCGGACAAATAAGACATAATGATATTAATTCCTATGCAACGATTCAGGAACAAGGAGGAGAAAAAAATGATGATAACTAATCACTATATCCCCTCATTTTGGGAAATATTTTTCTCCCGTAGCTCACCCAATCTATCCGCTGTGGTGGCTGTGGCCATCCGCGCCAAAACAGTTTCTGCAATGCTTCTAACAGGTTCATATAAATAATCATAGTATGAGAAAGACATTTATCTTATTAACAACAATATTATTATTTCAGGTGAATGGCTT
>NZ_JBATGR010000281.1:0-7761 GCF_049665975.1 Eudoraea sp. | reverse complement strand
GCCCTAAAAGGCGGTTCGTCGGGGTGGCAGGATTCGAACCTGCGACCTCCTGCTCCCAAAGCAGGCGCGATAACCGGGCTACGCTACACCCCGATGGTCATCTATAAATCGTTTTGCTCCGCGTTTCTTAATGCGTTTTTCCAGCTGTATAGCTTTTGATCTGCTATCCACAGGTATTTGCAAAACTAACTTCCAGGGAATTCCTCCCCTGGTAGAAGGAACAAATCCTTCATTGTGTCTTTTCAATCTTTTATTGATATCTGCAGTCTGACCTACATAATACCTAGAACGTTTTTCACTAAAGAGAATGTACACAAACATAATTTTCTCTAGTTGGGGTGGTCACGCCTCAGCGTGACGACCTTCCTGCTGCCAGCAGGCGCGATATTAACGCTTTGCGTTACAGGCCGGGTGAGACCTGCCACGCATTAGCGTGGTACACCCCGATGGTGTAATTCTCAATATTTCAATTTCCAAATTGCAAGTGGCGTACCATCATGAACTTGTAGCGGAAATAGCCGCTGCAGCCTGCCGGTTCCGCCGCAGGCGGAAAAAGGCTGGCGAAAGCGGAGAGACTGGGACTCGAACCCAGGCGACACTTACGCGTCGACAGATTAGCAATCTGCTCCGTTACCACTCCGGCACCTCTCCTGAATTTTTAAATGAACGTGCATTATAAAATGCGGATGCAAATGTAATTCTTCATATCCTGGAACGCAACTTTTTTATTGAATATTTAAACGATAAAAGACAGATTTCAATCTTTATTGATTTATTAAAAATACCAAAGGATGAACACCCCGTTTTTTATACGCTTCAAAATAAATTAATTTAACTAAATTCATGAATTCATATGAATTCAATAGAGCATTTAATCATTTAGCTAATTTTTGAAATCAAATTTTTTACGGAATAACCATACTAAAAATGGAAAGAATATCTTCTTTTATAAAATATACTTCAATTGTACTATGTCTACTTTCTATTCAGTCCTGTTCCGCACAGTCCCAATTAATTGCAGATGAAAAAGAAACTGTATCGGTTGAGAATTTGCAATATTACCTCTATTTTCCCAAAGAATATGAAGAGGCAAAAAAGGATAAACTTCCCCTTCTTTTATTTTTACATGGAGGAGGAGAAGCAGGAGGCACCCTTGAAGACCTCAAAACTAATGGTCCGCCTAAGCTTTTGGCTGAAGGAAAGGAATTCCCTTTTTTAATACTTGCCCCTCAAAACCCATATAAAACAAAATGGTGGAATACCAGGGCGATCATGCAATTACTGGATACCATAATAGCATCAAATAGGGTAGATGTTGATAGAATATATCTTACCGGTTTAAGCAGGGGTGGGGGTGCTGCCTGGGAACTTGCTGTACAATACCCGGATAAATTTGCAGCTTTGGCGGTCGTTTGCGGAATGACCCCTGTACCCTATGCGGCCTGGATAAATAAAAATATGCCAATCTGGGTTTTTCATGGTACTGAAGATAAATCTATACCTATTTCCGAATCCGAGGACATGGTTGCAAAGCTTAAGGAAATGGGCTATAATGTTACATTTACCAAATATGATGGAGTAGGGCATAATGCATGGGTACAAGCTTATAATACCGAAGAATTGTACGAATGGTTTATAAAGCAAAAACGCAGCAAAGAATAGCTACTCATGTCTTTACTTTTCCCTTAAAATTTAAGAGCTATTCCAAAGGTTCCCCGATAAATAGATAGTATATTTATTGAGGAAAAAGAAGCAAGTTAATGTATAAAAAAATAATTTCTGCAATAGCCATCAGCTCAGGAATACTTGCTGTTATTTTATTGATTTTGGGAGATTTTAATAAGCAGGGTCCTGTTTTGATACTTTTTTTTCTATCCCTGGCTTTAGCCATACGAAGTATTGACTCAATGAAAGGGTTTTCTTTTACCATATTAATATTTGCAGCAGTGACTGCATCTATGTTCTATCCTGAATTTTTTTCCAAAGTGGGAAGCTTCGACCTTAAAAAACTAATAGTTCCTTTATTAATGCTAATCATGTTTGGAATGGGGACTGCGATGAGTCTTCAGGATTTTAAAGGAGTGGTAAAAATGCCCAAAGGTGTTTTGGTTGGTGTTTTATGTCAGTTTACGATCATGCCTTTTGTGGGCTATGGATTAGCTACCTTATTTGTCTTTCCCCCTGAAATTGCCGCAGGAATTATTTTGGTAGGTAGTTCTCCCAGTGGTCTGGCATCTAATGTAATGGCTTATATTTCAGGCGCAAACCTTGCCCTTTCACTTACGTTAACTGCTGTAGCTACCCTGCTGGCACCACTATTAACACCTTTGCTGATGAAAATTTTGGCGAATCAGCTGGTGCCGATTGACTTTTTGGCGATGCTTTGGAGCATTGTTAAAATTGTTATTTTACCAATCATTGCCGGTCTTGTGTTCAATAGATATGCCCATGGGAGATTTAATTGGCTCGATAAAGCAATGCCGGTAGTTTCTATGGCCGGAATTGCCATTATCATTACGATAATAACAGCTGCAGGCAGGGATTCGCTCCTGACACTTGGATTACTTTTGATAGTGGCAGTAATATTACATAATTTAATTGGCTATTTCCTGGGATATTGGGGAAGCAGAGTATTTGGTCTCGATAGGAAGTCGGCACGTACTGTTGCATTTGAAGTTGGGATGCAAAACGCCGGTCTGGCTTCGGGGATTGCATTGGAAATGGGCAGGGTAGCCACAATGGGTCTGGCACCGGCTGTGTTTGGCCCTGTGATGAATATTACGGGCTCCGGTTTAGCAACCTGGTGGCGTGGAAAACCCATTAAGAATGAAATAAATGAAAACAAAGCGGCATAATGCCAACTTGTTGAAAAATAAATGAAAAACAAATAAAAAAGATATTTGTATGAGCAGGATAATCTTTCTTTATGGAGGCTTGGTTCTTTTATTTGCAGTAAGCTGCAAAGAGGCCATCCCAAACCCGGGTGATACATTTAGCGGGCAAATTAGATTAAATCAAATTGGATACTATCCCAACGCTGTAAAAAAGGCTGTGGTGGTTTCTGAAATGGACCAGCGGAAATTTAGTGTCGTCGACAGCCATTCAGGGGAGCCTGTTTTTTCAGGTGAGCTCTCCGGGCAACTGGATTGGGAGTTGGCGGGTGAAATGGTCCGCATTGCAGATTTCAGTGAATTTAAAAAGACTGGATCTTATCATATATATATTAAAGACATAGGATTTTCTTTTCCGTTTGAAATAAAAGAACATGTTTTACTTCCTGTTTTTAAGGGATCTATAAAGGGATTGTACTTCCAGAGAGCCAGCATGGCTCTTGATGAAAAGCATGCGTCTCAATGGAGCAGGCCATTGGGGCATCCTGATGATTCCGTTTTATATCACCCATCTAGTGGTAAACAAAGCGGTAGTTTAAATTCCCCCAAGGGCTGGTATGATGCCGGCGACTATAATAAATATGTGGTTAATGCCTCTTTTCCATTAGGACAATTCTTTTTATTGGAGGAGCAATATCCAAATAGTGTTGCAGATGGGGATTTGAATATACCTGAAAGTGGTAATGGTATTAGTGATTATTTAGATGAGCTTAAATATGAAATGGATTGGGTACTGACCATGCAAGACGAAGACGGAGGGATGTTTCACAAACTGACTACCAAAAATTTTGAAGGGATGGTCATGCCTCATGAGGCAACAAATCAAAAATATATTGTTGGGAAGGGAACGGCTGCCAGTCTTGATTTTGCCGGCGCTGCGGCACAGGCTGCAAGAATTTTTATGCCTTATGATTCTATATACGCCGAAAAATGCCTTCAGGCCGCTAAAAAGGCGTATAACTGGTCTTTGGAAAATCCACAACTTGAGTTTGTTAATCCGGAAGATATTAGTACCGGTCAATATGGCGACACCAATTTTGATGATGAATTCTTCTGGGCTACTTCACAGTTATTTATAACTACCTCTGACAACAGCTACCTTGAACATCTTAAAAAAGAAGATATCGATTTTAATTATAGCCCCGGAGATGGTTGGACAAAATTTATGAGGTTTATGGGGATATTCACTCTTTTAGAAAACAAATCACTTGTTCCAGATGAACTTTATGGTACTTTCCGTGAAGGAATATTGAATACCGCTGATGACCTTACCATGAGGACAAAAACAAATGATTATTTTCAATGTGTTGATGATTTTCAATGGGGTTCGAATAGTGATGTCCTGAATACAGCGATGATAATTGCCCAGGCATACAGATTGGAAAAGAAACCGGAGTATTTAACAGCTGTAAGGCAAGCAGCTGATTATATATTGGGAAATAATGCAGTAGGGTACAGTTTTGTAACGGGTTTTGGCGATAATCCACCTATGTTTATTCATCACAGGCAAAGCGCCGCTGACGGTATAGTGGATCCTGTTCCGGGACTACTCTCCGGGGGCCCGAATAAGGACAAACAGGATGTAACTGACGGTGTTGTTTATCCTGAAAATGTAACACCTATGAAAAGCTGGGTGGATCATGAAGATAGTTACGCAAGTAATGAAATATGTTTAAACTGGAATTCTCCTTTAACTTATATTCTGGGCTTTCTGGAACAAGAATCAAAATAACCAAATTATGAGAATACTAAAAACTACTATCGCTTTATTAGGTATGTGTCTCCTTTTAGGAAATACGGAAATAACTTTTGCAAATACTAAAATAAAAAACGACTCGACTGCCGTTCAAAAGAAAAAGCCCAGAAATGTTATTTTTATACTTACTGATGACCATAGGTATGACTATATGGGGTTCACAGGTAAAGTTCCCTGGTTGCAAACACCAAATATGGATAAACTGGCATCAGAAGGTGCCTACCTGCCTAATACTTTTGTAACTACCTCCCTTTGTTCTCCGAGCCGGGCTTCTATTTTAACCGGCCAATTCTCACATAGCCATACTATTGTGGATAACCAGGCTCCCGATCCTGGTAACCTGACTTATTTCCCGGAGTATTTACAGAAAGCCGGGTATCAAACTGGGTTTTTTGGAAAATGGCATATGGGTGACCACGGCGATGAGCCACAACCCGGATTTACACATTGGGAAAGTTTTCCCGGGCAAGGGGTCTATTATAACCCTACTTTAAATATTAACGGAGAGCGAGTGGCCTATAAAGATTCTACCTATATCACAGATCTATTAACGGAACATGCCGTGGATTGGATGGATAAAAGAGATAAGGATAAACCATTCTTTCTTTATCTTTCACATAAAGCAGTGCACGCCGGATTTCAACCTGCCAAAAGACATAAAGGTGTTTATAAAGGGAAAAAGATAAAACTCCCTGCTACCTATGAACAGACCAAAACAGGCAAGTACCGGGATTTAAAATGGCCACAATGGGTTGCTGATCAGCGAATTAGTTGGCATGGGGTAGATTATATGTACCATTCTAACCGGGACTTATATGAAATGGTTGTAGATTACTGTGAAACCCTGCTTGGCGTTGATGAAAGTATTGGTAGCGTTATGGAGTATTTAAAGAAAGAAGGACTCGATGAGTCTACACTGATTATTTATATGGGGGATAACGGTTTTAGTTGGGGTGAGCACGGCCTGATCGATAAAAGACATTTTTATGAAGAGTCTGTAAAAGTTCCCTTGCTGGTACGTTGTCCGGAATTGTTTGAAGGGGGTAAAGTTCCACAGCAAATGGTACAGAATATAGATATCGGGCCAACAGTCCTCGCCGAAGCAGGTGTTAAACAACCAGAGCATATGCCCGGGGTTTCATTTATTCCGATTCTAACCGGAAATACAGAAGTGGCTTCCCGCAAAGAAATATTTTATGAATATTACTGGGAGTATGATTTTCCAATGACCCCTACTGTTTTTGGCATGCGCACAGATCAATATAAGTACATGAAGTATCAGGGTATATGGGATAGAAATGAACTTTATGATTTGCAAAACGACCCTGAGGAGATGTACAATTTAATAGCCGATCCGGACAAACAGGAAATAGCAAAATCCATGTCTTCTGCCATATATGATTGGCTTGAAGAAACCAACGGTATGAATATTCCTCTAAAGAGAACAGTTAAATACCGCTTTGGGGATTTTAAACACCAACAAGAACACTAATAATCTAGCGTTCTTGTTTCTTTGCCATTATTATCAAAAAACTTGATTTGTTTTACGTTTGGATTCACTTCTATATGCCTGCTGGATTGAGATTGAAAAGATGAACCCCAATAGTATTCCTGAATTTGACTGCCATTGTTATTAAAATACAAGATACATTTGACTTCATTAGCTTTTAGGGGTATTAGCTGAGGGGCTGGGTTTGTTGTTGATTCATAAACTTTTAGGAAATCATTGTTTTGTGAAGCAACCAGTATAGACTTTTCATTTGCAACAGTCAATCTTACAAGGCTTTTTGCATCGCCCGGGACCATGAAATGACTCTCCTCCAGGGATATGGCTTCAAAACTACCATTCCCTTTATTCTTCAATAATATACCTATAAAAGCATCGGCAGGGCCTTGCTGTACTTCCATTCCAAAATCATTCCCAACCAACGCAATATCCAATAGGTTATCATTATTAAAATCGGTTGTGATTATCCCATAAACCGGGGCTAGTTGAGCTCCTATAGGTAATGGATGACTTTCAAACTTGCCGTCCCCGAGATTTTCAATCCAGGATGTCTGCATATAGTTAAACGTGAGTTTCATGGCATCATCCAGAAGGCCATCCGGGAAAACTTCCGGCAGGGTGGCCTCACCAAATTCACCAAAGGAGTTAAATCTTTTCCGTATTCCCACATACTGCTTTACAACATCCTGCCACGGATGATACAGGTATTCCTTCTTGGTTCCTACGCTATCTCTCAGGTAATAAGAGATAAGTGGGTCTATCATTCCGTTATCATCCAGATCCTTTGCGTATAAGCGTACAGGCATCTCCTTATTGGCTTTGAAGTTTATGTTTTTGCCAAAATTTCCGGCAACATAGTCTGTATCTCCGTCGTTATCCAGATCTGCTGCTGACAAACTGTTCCACCAACCGTAATTATCTTGAATTCCGGTAGAATCTGTTATTTCATGAAGGATTCCTTCCTTATTTTCAAAGAAACGAATGGGTTTCCATTCTTCGGCTAAAATTAGATCTGGCCAGTAATCCCCGTTGAAATCGGTCCATAAGGCATCACTTATAAGTCCAGGGTATTGCAATTCGGGTGCAACCTCCTCTGTCACATCAATAAACTTAACATTTCCCTGAGTACTTTCATTTCTTAGAATATAGGAGCGGTCTGCTTTTGGATATGCCATAGGAAGCACTCTGCTCCCAATAAAAAGGTCAAGGTCTCCATCCCTGTCATAATCAGCAGCTCTTACGGCAGATGAATTGCTCCTCATATCAGGTATACCGTCAGCAGATTCAGTAAACCTGCCGGTTCCATCATTTAACAAAAGAATATCTTTGTATAATATATCCCCCGGAGGATATTGTGCGCATCCCCTTGCTATATATAAATCCAAGTCCTGATCCCCGTCAACATCAAAGAGCAGGGTACCAGCATCTTCTTCTTCCATTTCTTTACCCTTCTTGTAATTAACTTCTTCCTGAACAAAGCTCCCATCCTTTTGTTGTATAAACCAGGTCTCCGCGAATTTCCGGCTTGCACTAAGAAACATATCATCCAGGCCGTCATTATTTATATCTCCGACCGCAAGAGCAGGCCCATATTGAGAGAATTTATG
>NZ_JBATGR010000280.1:0-3095 GCF_049665975.1 Eudoraea sp. | reverse complement strand
GATGCCTATTATGAGTTTGCTGATCGCCCCAGGATAACCGAAGCATGTGATGTCATTTTGGCCAACTGTTACCCCTTTTGGGAAGGCTGTGACCTGGATTACTCTTTACTGTATATGAAAGATATGTATCACAGGGCACTACAAGCTGGTAATGGCAAGAAGGTAATTATTTCTGAGACCGGATGGCCTAGCAAAGGCACCAGTCTTGAAGGTGCATTTCCATCATATGAAAACTATATAAAAAATTTCATTAATTCACAAAAGTGGTCTGAGGAAGAAGATATAGAAATGTTCTATTTTTCATCCTTCGATGAGTCATGGAAAGTTGGAGCCGAAGGTGATGTTGGTGCATATTGGGGCCTTTGGGATAAAGATGAAAATCTTAAATTTTAGAGTGAATCGCCCACTTTATTTTATAACTAATTATTGTTAAATGAATTACACTAACGAATTAAAAATAGAAGCAGGAAATGCAATTTGCTATTCTGGTTTTAGAGAGGGACAAAGTCCCGGAGGGATTTACCCAAGTTATGAAGAGATAAAGGAGGATCTATTAATGCTTCATAACCATTGGAAATACCTTCGCTTATATGACTGCGACAGGCATACTGAAATTGTTTTGGAAGTAATTGAAAAAGAGAGGTTGAATTTCAAAGTAATGCTGGGTGCTTATATTGTTGCAGAGGCCAATAATTATGGTTGTCCCTGGGGAGGTTCATATTCTGAAGAACAACTGGAGAAAAATAAAATTACAAATGTCGCTCAGATTAAGAAATTGATTCATTTTGCAAACCATTACCCGGAAATCATTTTCTCTTTATCTGCAGGAAATGAGGCTTGTGTTGATTGGACCGATCACTATGTACCAGTTGATAGTGTTATCAATTATGTGAAGATGATTAAAAAAGGAGCCAAACAAGCTGTTACTTTTTGTGAAAATTATCTTCCCTGGCTTGATAAGTTAAAAGACCTGGTAGAAGAAGTAGATTTTATATCTATCCATACATACCCTGTGTGGGAGTATAAGAACATTCATGAAGCCCTGGAATATACCAAACAAAATTATTATGCCGTAGCCGATACCTATCCCGATAAACCAGTGGTAATTACTGAAGCTGGTTGGACAACTTTTTCCAATGGAAGAGGTATTTGCCCAACTAATGTGAGTGAGGAACATCAGCGTATTTACTACAATGATTTAGTTACTTGGTGCGAAGAAGCAGACATTCTTACATTTGTTTTTGAAGCTTTTGATGAACCATGGAAAGGATCATCGGAAGCTCTGGAACCAGAAAAGCACTGGGGATTATTTAAAGTAGACAGAACTCCAAAACTGGTTATGAGAGAACTGTATTCTAATGAAACGGCTAACTAGGGATAATATGCTTAAAAACTTATAAATAGTATCTATTTTTATGTATGGATGTTCTGAAAATCTAAATAATTCAACCAATTTAAAAGCTAAAAATATCTTAGGCAATCTGCGAATATTCCCGTAACATAATTATAAAATGGGGAGACTTCAAGATTCTCTAAAATTCTATTATGTGCGTATTTGAATGTTTTGACCTTTTATCTTGCTAATGAAAAATCAATTAATTATAGGCATTTTATTGTTACTAACCACCTCAATTAGTAATGCTCAAAATAAGGAGTTACTTTTTGTAGAAAATTTTGATGGGGATCGACTTAATGAAAAATTCTGGAATTTTGAATTAGGTGATGGTTGTCCAGAACTGTGTGGCTGGGGTAATAACGAACGCCAGGTCTATACTACGTCTAATCATTCACTAACAGATGGTTATTTATATTTGAATGCAAATTTTAAAGATGGTATATACACTTCCAGTAAAATTACCTCCAAAAACAAGTTCGAATTTCAATACGGTAGGATTGAAATCAGGGCCAAACTACCAGTTGGTAATGGCTTATGGCCAGCCTTCTGGATGTTGGGATCAAATATCTCCCAGGTGGGATGGCCTACTTGTGGTGAAATAGATATCCTGGAGTATGTAGGCAAAGAACAAGGGATGGTATTTAGTACATTGCATACAAAAGACAGCTATGGAAATAGTAAAAATACCAAAAAAGTGCAGATAGAAGATATTGAAATTGGTTTCCATGAATACGCCGCTAACTGGACCAAAGACAAGATCGAGTTCTTTGTGGATAACCAACTTATTTATACCTTTTCTCCGGAGGACAGATCAGTAGAAGTTTGGCCTTTTGATCAACCATTTTATATCATTTTAAATCTGGCTATTGGTGGGGCTTTTGGAGGCCCCGAAGTGGATGATTCTATTTTTCCACAGGATTTTGTAATCGATTATATCAAGGTTTATAAAAATTAACTAACAACTTTTTTAATAATTATGAGAACAAATCAAGTAAACTGTAAACCTGCTTTGTTGGCAATAGCATTCATGGTGCTACTTTTTAATTCATCAGATATGTATGCCCAAACCACAAATCAAATGAATAAGGAAATAGAAGCAAGTATAGATCGCTTGCTAACTCAACTAAGCTTGGAAGAAAAAGTGGCTATGTGCCATGCCCAATCTAAATTTAGCACTCCTGGTGTGCCTCGTTTAGGAATTCCGGAAATCTGGATGTCTGATGGCCCTCATGGGGTTAGAGGAGAAATAAATTGGGATAATTGGGGATATGCCGGGTGGACCAACGATTCAATCACAGCATTTCCTGCTCTAACCAGTTTAGCGGCAACCTTTAACCCTGAACTTTCCAAAGCTTATGGCAAGAGTATAGGAGAAGAAGCCCGTTATAGAAATAAAGATATTATACTGGGTCCGGGAGTTAATATTTATCGCACCCCTCTTAACGGCCGTAATTTTGAATATATGGGAGAAGACCCATATTTGGCATCTATAATGGTGGTGCCATATATTCAAGGCCTACAGCAAAATGGAGTTGCCGCCTGTGTAAAACATTTTGTCCTTAATAATCAGGAATTATGGCGAAATCATATTAATGTGGAAGTAAGTGACAGGGCTTTATATGAAATTTATTTACCCGCAT
Organism: Eudoraea sp.; assembly: GCF_049665975.1. Taxonomy (GTDB): domain Bacteria; phylum Bacteroidota; class Bacteroidia; order Flavobacteriales; family Flavobacteriaceae; genus Eudoraea. Next base: position 59 of record NZ_JBATGR010000280.1, on the reverse strand, counting down.
TTAAAACTGCGATTCAAGAGGGGCAGGCCTGGTCCATTATGGGTGCATATAACAAGTAT
>NZ_JBATGR010000279.1:0-20476 GCF_049665975.1 Eudoraea sp. | reverse complement strand
GTGAAGGAGCTACCAGTGAAGGCGACTTCCACGAGGCTCTTAATGTAGCCGCCGTCTGGGATTTAGCGGTACTATTTTGTGTTGAAAACAATGGTTACGGACTTTCAACACCTATTTCAGAGCACTTTAAGTGTGAACATATTGCGGATAAGGGCAAGGGCTATGGAATGGAAACTCATATCATAGACGGGAATAATATTCTCGAAGTTTTTAGCACGGTCAATGACCTATGCGTGAGCATCCGGGAAAAACCAAGACCTGTTTTATTGGAGTTCAAAACATTTAGAATGCGCGGACATGAAGAGGCTAGCGGCACTAAATATGTTCCAAAGAAGCTGTTGGAGGAGTGGGCAGCGAAGGATCCTATAGAAAATTATGTGGAGTATTTGCACGCCCAGGGGATTCTATCTGAGGAGTTGGAAGTTGAATTCAAAAAAGAGATTATTCATGAAATAGATGAAAATCTAAAGCTGGCTTTTGCGGAAGAACCGGTTCAGTTAGATGTAAGTAAAGAATTAAATGATGTTTATAAAGAGTTTAAATATCAAGAAATTAAACCAAATAATGAATGGCAAAATATTAGGCTAGTTGATGCAATTTCCGAGGGTTTAAAGCAATCTATGGAAAAGCATGAAAATTTGGTGATACTGGGTCAGGATATTGCGGATTATGGTGGTGTTTTTAAAATAACAGAGGGTTTTGTTGAAGCTTTTGGCACAGATCGGGTGAGAAACACTCCTATCTGTGAATCTGCAATTGTATCTGCAGCTATGGGGCTATCGATTAACGGTATGAAGTGTGTTATGGAAATGCAATTTGCCGATTTTGTGAGTTCAGGTTTTAATCCTATTGTTAATTATCTTGCAAAAGTGCACTATCGTTGGAATGAAAATGCAGATGTTGTAATTCGTATGCCATGTGGAGGTGGAGTAGGAGCTGGACCATTTCATTCCCAGACCAATGAGGCCTGGTTTACTAAAACTCCCGGGCTTAAGGTAGTTTATCCAGCCTTCCCTTATGATGCAAAAGGACTTTTAGCCACAGCTATTAATGACCCAAACCCGGTCATGTTTTTTGAACATAAAGCGCTATACAGAAGCATTTATCAGGAGGTTCCTTTATCATATTACACCCTGTCATTTGGGGAAGCAGCACTGCTAAAAGAAGGAAAAGATGTGTCTATAGTTACCTACGGAGCAGGCGTTCACTGGGCATTAGAATGCCTAGAGCAAAATCCAGAAATTAAAGCAGATTTGTTGGATTTGCGTACCCTTCAACCCCTCGATACATTAGCAATATTTGAATCCGTTAAAAAAACCGGCAAATTAATTATTCTTCAGGAGGACAGTTTATTTGGAGGGATTGGGAGTGATATATCTGCCCTTGTAATGGAAGAATGTTTTGAATTTTTAGATGCTCCGGTACAAAGGGTTGCGAGTTTAGAAACTCCCGTACCATTTGCGAAATCTTTGGAAAATAATTATCTGCCCAAGGATAGGTTTTTGACAACATTAATTGAACTATTGGAATATTAGTATATTTTTTGTCTTTTAGGTTAGACAAATAAACATATTTTATACATTCGTAAATTAAAATAATTCTCAAAATTAATTTTATGAAAAATGCAATTTATTTGGTCCTGGCCCTGCTAATAGTTTCTTGCTCGGCAACAAATACAGCTAATTCCCAGTCGGCTGCAATGAAGAAAAAAACATTGAAGGGTACCTGGTCCCTGACCGATATTCGTTTTATTGGGGAAGAAGGGCTCTATAAAGCAGATTTATTTGGTATTGCAGATTCTCCTTGCTTTAAAGGCGGAGAGTGGATGTTTATCCCAAATAACGGAACCGGAAGGTTCTCCATTAATGGAACTGATAGGTGCCAGGAAGGTACCCACAGAATTCTATGGTCATTCTATGAACCTGGTGATGGTAGTACAGAACTTCAGTTTAAATTAGTTGATACGAAAAACAAACCACTTAGCGGAGATAAAAGCGGTTATCGTATGATCATAAAAAGCTTAACAGAAACTAAGACGGTCTTTATGGTAGAGGTAGATTATAAGGGTAAACCTTTTGATGTAGAACTGACTTTAGACAAAGTCTCCAAGGATGTAACACTTTAAAACATAACCATAATAAATAGTATTGAGATGACAAGAAAATTTACGAGTTTCCTATTAGTAGCCATGATGTTTCTTTCTTTAAACAGTGGTTGTAATGCGATAAAAAATTCTAATAAAACACAAAGAGGCGCTGCTATTGGTGGTGGCGGTGGTGCTCTTATTGGTGGCCTGATAGCAGGTAATATAGGGGGAGCGCTAATTGGCGCTGCCATAGGTGGAGTTGCCGGTGGTCTTATTGGAAATAAGATGGATAAGCAAGCCCAGAAGATTGAAACTGAAATTCCTGGTGCCGATGTAAAGCGGGTAGGAGAGGGTATTCACATAATTTTCGACGATAAAAGTGGTGTGAATTTTGCGTTTGACAGTTCTGATCTAACAGCAGAAGCCAAATCTAATCTGGATAAAGTTGCTGAAATATTCTTGGAATTCCCGGACACTAACTTAATGATACAAGGATACACTGATAGTGTAGGTAATGATGATTATAATTTGAAATTATCAAAGAGACGGGCAGACGCTGTTTCCAAATATATAGCCGATGCGGGCGTGGCCTCCAGCAGAATGACTGTTGAAGGTTTTGGTGAGGCAGCACCAAGATTTGACAATGCTACTAAAGATGGGCAAGCCGGGAATAGAAGAGTAGAAATAGGTGTTTCTGCTAATAAGGAAATGATAGACGATGCAAAGGCTCAGGCTAATTAATTGATTATACGTTAAATAATATTTTTGTGTTTAAACCCGACTAACCAGTCGGGTTTTTTCATTTAAAAACCATTATCTTCCAAATGTGGATAATTATGACGTAATAATAATAGGTGGGGGATTAGCCGGTCTTACCGCAGCAATACAATTAGCGATGGAGCAATATAATATACTGCTTCTGGAACGTTATCATTATCCTCATCACAAAGTATGCGGGGAATATGTTTCTAATGAAGTAATGCCCTATCTGGAAGATTTAGGGATTGTACTACCCAAAACAGTTTCCATAGATACGCTGCAATTATCAACAAGAAAGGGAAAATTACTTCAAACAAAATTACCACTTGGGGGATTTGGAATAAGCAGGTATGCTTTTGATCATGCCCTTTACAAAAAAGCTTTGTCCGTTGGAGTCTCCATTAACTTTGAAACTGTTAAAAATGTTACATTTTTTAAAGACAGTTTTAATATAAGTACCGAAAAGGAAAATGGCTATTCAGCTAAGTTGGTTATTGGGGCTTACGGTAAAAGATCCGGGCTGGATAAACAATTGAATAGAAACTTCATAGGTAAAAATGCACCATGGTTAGGGGTTAAGGCGCATTATGCACTTCCTGAATTTCCTGATAACCTCGTAGCCCTGCATAATTTTGAAGGTGGGTATGGAGGTCTCTCCAAAACGGAGACCGGGGCGGTGAATTTTTGTTATCTGGTCTCATATAAAAGCTTTCAGGTCGAAAAAAACATTGAGAATTTTAATTCTAAGGTAGTAGCAAAGAACAAATTCCTTAAACAGTTCCTTGAAAATGCCGAGCCACTTTTTACAGAGCCTATGAGTATTGCACAAGTGTCATTTGATCGTAAACAATTGGTAGAGGGTCATATTTTAATGTGTGGCGATACTGCTGGTTTAATTCATCCGCTTTGCGGTAATGGAATGGCTATGGCCATTCACAGTGCTAAAATTGCATCAGAAAGGATTGATAACTATTTTAAGAACTCAGAATATGGGAGAAGTAATATGGAATCAGATTACAAAAAAGAATGGGAGAAAGCGTTTAAGCGACGATTACAAACAGGAAGGATTTTGCAATCCATACTGTTAAACCCAGTAGCTTCCAGCTTCCTTATGGGCGCTATTGCAAAATCACCTGGGTTTATCCGATCGCTAATAAAAAATACACATGGAAAACCGATATCACTATAATGGATTTGAGATATCGAAATACAGAATCAGAATTGATGGACAACCCCAATGTTACTATTGATACACTTAGACTGGTTTTTAATGATATCAACAAGAGTAACCGGTTTTTAGGGGGAAATTCAATAACCCTGGGTAAAGTAAGTGAGCTGATAAAAAAATTTCCAAAGAAAAAATATACCATTGTAGATATGGGGTGTGGCGACGGGGAAACGTTAAGAAAATTGGCGATTTATTTTAGAAAAACTACCTTAGATGTTGTGCTAATAGGTTTGGATCTTAGTGATAATGCTTTATGCATTGGACAAACATTATCAGTTGATTTTCCTGAGATTAAATTCTTAAAACAGGACATTTTGACCTTAAACCCGCTAAATTTTAAATGCGATATCTTGCTGTGTACGCTTACAATGCACCATTTTAGCAATGAACAAATTCCGCTTTTCTTATCCCAATTCACAAAATTAGCCAAGATTGGGGTAATTATCAACGACTTACAAAGAAGTGCACTCGCATATTATCTTTTTAAAGGGTTTAGTACTATTTTTATAAAAACAAAAATTGCGAAACACGATGGTCTCATCTCTATTAAAAGTGGATTTAAGAAACAAGAATTAATATCTTTTTCAAAAACTTTACCTCATGCAGCTCATACAATTAATTGGAAATGGGCTTTTAGATTTGTATGGGTTATGCAGACCGCGCGACTAAGCCAATCATATGAATAGTGTACGAATAGCAACTGTAGCAAAAGCATTGCCACCATTTTGCAGAGAAACTAAAGATATTCTGCCTTTTGTTGAGCTATGGCTCAGCGGACAGGAAGAAAGGTTTAGAAGAAAGGTGATAAAGATATTTGAGGGCGCAGCTGTAGACAGGCGCTAAGGGATTATGAATATTGAAGAGGTGTTTAAAGCCAGCAGCCTGGAAGACAAAAATGATATTTATGTAAGAGAGGTTAAAAAATTAGGAACAACAGTGCTTCAAAAGGCACTTCTTAAGAACAACTGGAGTCCGGATTCCCTTGATTATATAATTACTGTAAGCTGTACAGGCATAATGATTCCTTCTTTAGATGCTTATATTGTAAATGATCTTCAATTAAGACAAGATATAATTAGGTTACCGGTTACTGAAATGGGTTGTGCAGCTGGTGTTTCGGGACTTATATACGCGGCAAATTTTTTAAGGGCCAATCCCGGGAAACGAGCTGCAGTAATTGCTGTGGAAAGCCCCACGGCAACATTCCAACTTACGGATTACTCTATGGCAAATATGGTTAGTGCTGCTATATTTGGTGATGGTGCAGCCTGTGTGTTACTTACTTCTGAGGAAGAAGCCTCAGGACCCGCTATTGTTGCAGAAGAAATGTATCATTTTAGAAATGCGACACATTTGATGGGTTTTGACCTTACCAATAACGGACTTAAAATGATCCTGGATCCATCTGTACCAGAAACCATAGCACAGCATTTTCCGAATATTGTGCATCCGTTTTTGGAAAAGAATGGAACTTCCATTGAGCATGTAGACCATTTAATTTTTCACCCAGGTGGAAAGAAGATTGTCCAAACCGTTGAAGGCTTGTTCGGAAAATTAGGAAAAAACATAGATGATACGCGCGAAATATTGAGGCTGTATGGAAATATGAGTAGTGCTACGGTGCTTTATGTGCTGGAACGGTTTTTGTCAAAAAAAATAGCCAAAGGCGAGCAGGGATTGATCTTAAGCTTTGGACCCGGTTTTTCCGCACAACGAGTCTTGTTGGAGTGGTAGATATATAAAAACAATCAATGTGGATGAAGTAAAAACAAATAATTGGGCGTTAATCCTTGGAGGGAGTAAAGGCCTTGGTCTTGCTACGGTCAGAAAGCTTGCAAAGAGTGGTTATAATATCCTGGTTGTCCATCGCGATCGCAATTTGGATATACCTGATATAGAAAGCGCTTTTAAAGAAATTAGTTTTACCGGAGTGATGTTTAAAAATTTTAATAAAGACGCTATTCAACAAGTAAACAGAGATGAATTAATACAGGAAATTAAGGACTTTATTCCTGAAGGTCACAAAATAAAAGTATTGGTCCATAGTATTGCGAAGGGCAATCTGAAACCAATGTATTCTCTTAATGAAAAAGAACTTAGTAACCAGGATTTTCAGATTACCATAAACGCAATGGCAATAAGTCTATATGATTGGACACAAGCGCTTATTAGAGCAAATCTTTTTGCTGATGATTCCCGGATCATTGCTTTTACAAGTGAAGGTTCTACAAAAACGATTTCTAATTATGGAGCGGTTGGTGCCGCAAAAGCCGCCCTGGAAGCTATTGCCAGAAATATGGCGCTAGAATTTTCCGTTCTTGGGTTAAAAACTAATTGTATACAGGCCGGGGTGACCGATACCGAATCGCTAAGACGGATTCCCGGGAGTGAAAATCTTATAAAGCATTCTGTATTGAGGAATCCAAATGCACGACTTACCACGCCTGAAGATGTAGCTGATGTGGTCTATCTTTTATGTACAGAAGAGGCCAAATGGATTAATGGAACTGTGATAAAAGTAGATGGAGGTGAAAGTTTAAGATAAATTATGGATTTTGACAAGATCATAGCAAAGCTGCCATATACCAAACCGTTTCTATTCGTGGACAGCTTGTCCTATATTGATAGTAGTGGCGCTGCAGGTAGTTATTGTTTTCAAAAAAACCTTGAATTTTACGAGGGGCATTTTAAGCATTTCCCGGTGACCCCCGGTGTTATACTTACTGAATGTTGCGCTCAAATTGGATTGGTTTGTCTGGGTATTTTCTTGCTCTTGGAAACATCGGAAAAAGACATAAATAATCTTGCTGTAGCGTTCAGTAGTTCTCAAATGGAATTTTTTCTACCGGTATATCCTGGAGAGACAGTATTTGTAAGTTCAGAAAAGCTTTACTTCAGATTCAACAAACTGAAGTGTAAGGTAAAAATGTACAATGCAGCGAAGGAATTGGTGTGCAAAGGGGAATTGGCGGGAATGATAAAGGATTCATCTTATGAAAAATAGAGTCGTGGTTACTGGTTTAGGTATTTGTGCCCCTAATGGGGTGACACTTTCTGACTTTACAAAAACGCTTCAAAGAGGCACCAGTGGGATAAGTTTTCAACAAGAATTAAAAGAGCTTAATTTTGGATGTCAAGTTGCTGGAAAACCATCACTTACACCAGAGTACGTAAATAAATACTTCACACCATTACAGCTTAGGGGTTTAAACGCCAGCGGCCTGGTTTATGGTGTTATAGCGGGCACAGATGCCTGGAACGATGCTGGTTTAAGTAAGGCAGAAGAAGATGAACCTGATTGGGATAGTGGAATTATTTTTGGTACTGGTATTTTAGGCGTGGATAAATTTCGGGAATCAATTCATCTGGTAGATGCCGGAAATACAAAAAGGTTGGGGAGTACTTCAGTAATACAAACTATGGCCAGTGGCATAAGCGCCTATTTGGGTGGTATACTGGGTTCCGGTAACCAGGTAACAACTAATTCGTCGGCATGCACAACAGGTACGGAAGGTGTGATCATGGCTTATGATCGCATACAGTCTGGAAAAGCAAAACGAATATTAACGGGAAGTTGTAGCGACAGCGGCCCCTATGTCTGGGGTGGTTTTGATGCCATGCGCATACTCCCGAGAAAGTACAATGATTCGCCGTCTGCCGCCAGCAGACCTTTAAGTGCTTCGGCCTCTGGTTTTGTTCCCGGAAGTGGTGCAGGGGCATTGGTTTTAGAATCATTGCAAAGTGCAAAACAAAGAGGTGCAAAAATATATGCAGAAGTTTTGGGTGGGGCTGTAAATAGTGGAGGTCAAAGAGGAGGTGGTAGCATGACAGCTCCAAATAGCATGTCTGTAAGGAGGTGCATAAAAATGGCTCTGAACAACTCTGGAATAGTAAGTAAAGATATTGAGGCCATAAACGGTCATTTAACGGCTACCGGAAAAGACCCTGTTGAAGTACTTAACTGGAGCCTGGCCCTAGAACGATCAGGGCTCGATTTCCCGTATATTAATTCTTTTAAAGGAATTATGGGTCATGGCCTTGCGGCAGCAGGAAGTATGGAATGTGTAGCAGCAGTGTTACAATTTAAGGAAGGGAAAATTTTTGGAAATGTAAATATTGAAGCCTTGCACCCTGAAATAGAAAAATTAGTAGATATATCCCGTGTTCCGGTGAAAACCATAGATTTTAAACCAATAACAATTGCAAAAGCTAGTTTTGGCTTTGGAGATGTAAATGCTTGCGTTATTTTTAAGACCTTTAAAAATTGAAAAAACACTATGGAAGAAGCAAATTATTATCAGCAATTGAAAGGAATCGTTAAACCCTATTTGCCAGAAGACGTGACAGTAGATGATATATCCCCTGAGAGTCATTTTATAAATGAACTCAATATAAATTCAGCTAATCTGGTAGATATTGTTTTGGATGTAGAAGATGCTTTCAACATTACCCTTGAAAATGATGATATGGACCAAATGCAGACAGTAAATGATGCAATGGCCATTATTGATAAAAAGCGAAGTTTAAAATAACCATGAAATCATTTTATTCCTGGGCACTTAGCAAATTTAGGGTAGATAGCAGACTTATATTTACATATTGCCTTGTTTACTTTATATGGGGAATGTTAATGAACTGGTTTGGCAATGAGTTTAAAATTGCCAGGTTTACTTACTGGTGGCAGGTGATAAGCTGCTATGTTATCTATATGGTACCCATCTCTTTACTTTTGCGAAAACTCCCTTTTCATATGCAATATGCGTACGGCCTTGTGGCTATGGGACTTTTAGAATTTGGTGGTTATTTTTTTAAAACCTCATATGCTTTTCCCGGGAATATACTGGATGAAATTTTTGGCATTCGTAATTTTACATTGGGGATGGCACTTTTTTTTGCGTTTTATTTTCCAATTGGAAACTGGGGTGTAGGAAGAATATATAAATTGATCTTTAAAACAAAAGAATAGATTCAGGGGCTTTTTCAGAGATTTTATAACTTCTGAATTGATCAATGCTAACCAAGTTCGAATATTATGTTTATTTCCACCTTATTTTCTTGACGACCCTTTTTTATATTGATATTAAAATCAGAACTATACAGGGTAGCAGATCCCCGAAGGGTATTTCCATCTTGCTCAAATTTCCATATTAGTGATTTAGATATCCCCTTTATGGTAATGGTGCCAATAACCTCAAGACCATTCTTATTGGTGGTAACTTCCATACTTTTAAAAGTAATTAGCGGATAAGCTTCTTCATCAAAGTATTTACTGCTTTTTAAATGCCAGTCACGTAAAAAATTTCCTGTTTTTATAGTGTTGACGGCAACAGATCCATCAAATACTGAACTCGTGAGTTCCTCAGGAATAATTTTAGATGAAGACTCAAATCCTTCAATGGTACCATCAACATCTTTAGAAACAAAGACAAACTCAATACGTGCAACACTAATAGTCTGCTGCGCACTTAAGACATTAGTTGCCAGTAAAAATAGTATCAGGAATTTTGAATATAATTTCATAGCAGAAAATAATTTTAAACTTATATCAAAGGTAATTAAATCACAAAAACGATAAAGAGCTGATTTAAATCGATTTTCGGTTCATAAACTACTAACATATATTATTGCATTTCATTAAAAATCAGTACTTTGCGAGAGAGAACATTAGTAATGAAGTTTATATCTACATCGGCTTTAAGAAAATTTGGACTAGTTGTTTTTTTATTCATTTGTGCAAGCATAGGATACTGTCAGGCTGAGACTAAAAACATTTACAAGACTGAACTTACAGTTAAAAAGAGAACGGTCTTGGAACGGTTTGATTCAGATCTTGTGATTTCTCCAGAAGAGCGGATAAAAATGAAGATAGAGCGGGTAGCTGCAATACAAGAGCGGCTCCAGATTATGGACACTTTAGATATCTCAGACAAACAAAGACGCAGGTTACTAAAAGAACTCTATCGTTCTCCTTTTTCTGATGAATGGAACAAGGTAATTGCCGACCTTGAATTCGAGGAAATAACACACTAGTTACTTTGGTTCTAATAAATTCTCAGGAAGAAATACTCCTTTTAAGGACTTTGGCGTAGTCCAGAATTTCCAGAATTATGCTGATTTTTTCGTTTAGACGAAACAATACATCTTTTCTGAATTGAAAGAACCCAGTAGTTATAAAATAGTTAAAATTCCATTATCTGATTTTATGGAGTTCTTTTTTTGTCAAAATTTTCGTACCTTAAAGGCACCAATTAATAAAACGCTTACCCCCAAAATCACCTTATAATGACTGCAACAGAACCCATATCAAGCGTTCCCACTAATTCCAGCAGTAATAATGCTCTATTGCGCCTGGAACGTAACAACAAGAGTCTGCTATCACTGGAGAAAAAATTAAGATCTTATGTCTGTGAGCCTAAAACTCGCAGCCTCTTCAATCGACTGGAATCTTTAAAACATAGTTTGGCCAATTTAAAGAATTCGAATCTCGAGATAATAATGGCGTTAAAAGATCATACATTGTTCTTTGAAGATGCAAAAGAGCGCATTAGAGAACAATTAGATAGTTATAAAACGCTGGAGTTAAAAGTACTTGAATATATAGGCATGGCCAAATTACACTGCTAAAGGCCATTTTTAGTTGTCCTTAATGACCTCTTCTTTTTGTGGAATTAATATAGAGGCCAAAACACCACTTAACAGCGACACTACAATTACCGTAAGGGAGATCCATTCAGGGATAGTAACATAATGAGAAAATATCATTTTGAACCCTACAAAAGCCAATATTACTACAAGACTGTAATGTATATATCGAAATTTAGTCAACATCCTGGAAACGAGAAAATACATTGACCGCAAGCCTAATATTGCCATGATATTGGAACTAAATACAATAAAAGGATCTGAAGTTATTGCAAGGATAGCAGGAATACTGTCTAAAGCAAACATAACATCGGTTATCTCAATTACAATAAGTGCCACAAATAAAGGAGTCGCCACAGTTAAACCCATCTTCTTTACAAAAAAGTTATGTCCGTTAATAACTGTAGTTATAGGATAGATTTTCTTTATTTGTTTAAAAACAAAAGAATCTTTAGGATTAAAATCTGAATTTCCAGTACGCAACATCTTAAAAGCTGTATAAAGAAGAAAAACGCCAAATACATAAATTATCCACTCAAACTTGTTTATTAACGCCACTCCAAAGAGGATCATAAAGGCCCTAAAAACAATTGCACCAAGTATACCCCAAAATAATACTCTATGTTGATAAATGGGAGGAATAGCAAAAGCTGAAAAAATAACAGCAATTACAAAGACATTGTCAATACTTAATGAGAGCTCAATTAAATATCCTGTAATATATTTTAAGACTGCATCCCCTGGAGTTAAACCAGTAGGATTATCAATAATACCGCTAGAGAAGAGCCAGTAGATGACCCCGCTAAAACTCATAGCCACAGTAAACCAGAGAGCTGTCCATATACTGGCCTCCTTAGAACGGATGACATGATCTTTCTTGTTGAGTACGCCAAGATCAAGAGCGAGAAAAATAAAAACAAGGAAAATAAAGGCACCCCAGATGATCATGCACATAGCAATTAAGACGCTAATATAAGAATCGTTTTTATAATTTTTGGAATGGTAATTGTTTAATGTAAATTATATTAACTTCCCAATTAATTCAGTGAATTATAATTCTTAACTTGGGAAACAAAATCACTACAATGAAAGATATATTTAAAAATCTAATAAAAGGCTTACCAATTATTCTCGCCCTGCTCCTCATTCAGGCCACCAATGCGCAATTTGTGCCAAAAAATGAAGTGGAAAAGCAAGCCGCTAAACTGGTACAAGCTTATCAGGCCGATGTTGGTATGACCATTGAACAGGCAACTGCGGTTTATGAAAAAATTGCTGAAGTATTAGCCAAGGAAAACGGGATAAGAAACGGCACTTCCAGTCCGGAAGAAAAGAAAAAAAGTCTGATGGATTTATCAAAACAGGAAACAGAACATATGGGAACCATTTTGGATCCTGCCCAATGGAAGGAGTATAAGAAAATGAAGAAAACCTTACAACCTTTAAAATATTAGAAGAGTAAAATTTATATTCTTAATTATTTCTGTTTTATAATCATTTAACATGCTTAAATATAGTACTATATGATTTATGATATCCATTAAAACTTTATATGATATAAGCCTATTTCCCGCTACTTCCTTTAAAAAGTTCAATAAAATATTTTGAGATGTACGTATTTTTTTCGCTTTTAAGAGTAGTATTTTCCTCATTTTACAGCTAAAATTATACCAATTTTAATTACTTTCGAGCTTCTAAAAATTACATTTATGAAGTTCAGTAGAAGTTATGCGCTTGCATTTATTTTATGCCTGGCAATAGTAGTTAACAACCAGGCTCAGGAATCAAAAGAGGATCCCTTTCAAGGTTTAAATTTTCGTAGTATAGGTCCGGCATTTACCTCCGGCCGGGTGGCAGATATTGCCATGCATCCCGATAACGAGAATGTCTGGTATGTAGCTATTGGCTCCGGCGGAGTTTGGAAAACTGTTAATTCCGGAACTACCTGGAAGCCTGTTTTTGACAAGGAAACAACTTATTCCATAGGTTGTGTTACTATTGATTCCTCAACACCCAGTACCATTTGGGTAGGTTCGGGTGAAAATGTCGGTGGCCGCCATGTGGGTTTTGGGGATGGTATTTATGTAAGTCATGATGATGGTAAGACTTGGAAGAATATGGGTCTAAAGAAATCTGAACACATTTCTAAAATCCTGATTCACCCTGAAGATTCAAATATTATCTGGGTAGCTGTACAAGGGCCACTCTGGAGCAAAGGAGGGGAACGCGGAGTATATAAATCTACAGATGGTGGTGCCCGCTGGAATAAAACCCTTGGCAATGATGAGTGGACAGGTGCGACAGACCTTTTGATCGACCCAAGAAATCCCGATGTACTTTATGCTGCAACCTGGGATCGGCACAGAACAGTAGCTGCTTATATGGGTGGAGGCCCCGGCTCAGGTATTCATAAAAGTACAGACGGGGGAGAGACCTGGAACAAATTAACTACCGGTATCCCGGAAGCAAGACTGGGTAAGATTGGCCTGGCCATGAATCCTTTTAACAATGATATGATCTATGCAGCCATTGAAATGGAACTACTCACGGGGGGTGTTTTTGTTTCTACCAATGCCGGACAATCCTGGGCCAAGCAATCCAATACAGTTTCCGGAGGTACAGGCCCGCATTATTATCAGGAATTATACGCTTCACCTCATAAGGAAGGCCGCCTGTACCTGATGAACAACTATGTAAAAATATCGGACGATCACGGAAAAACGTTCGTAAATATGAATGAGAAGGGAAAGCATGTAGATAGTCATGCCATGGCTTTTAAAGCTTCAGACCCTAATTATGTGCTATTTGGTACAGATGGTGGTTTGTATGAGAGTTTTGATCTCACTAAGAGCTGGAAATTTATTGCAAATCTTCCTGTTACTCAATATTACAAAGTTGCCGTAGATGATACAGAACCCTTCTACAATATTTATGGAGGAACCCAGGACAACGGGTCACACGGAGGGCCTTCCAGAACCAGAAATGCTGCGGGCATATTAAATTCTGACTGGTGGATTACCCTAGGTGCTGATGGTCACCAATCTGCAACAGAACCCGGCAATCCAAAAATCACTTATGGTGAATTCCAGGAGGGCAGATTATGGCGAGTAGACCAAACTACAGGTGAAACAGTTTATATTCAGCCCCAGCGAGCTTTGGGAGATCCTGCAGAACGTTTTAACTGGGATGCTCCAATTTTGGTAAGTCCACATAAACCAACCCGAATCTATTTCGCTTCTCAGCGGGTCTGGAAATCTGAAAACAGGGGTGATGAATGGCAGGCTATTTCTAAGGACCTGACACGAGACCAGGAACGTCTTTCACTGCCAATTATGGGCGGACAACAAAGTTATGATAATGCCTGGGATCTTAAGGCCATGTCTAATTATAATACAATTACTTCTCTTGCCGAATCGCCAAAACAGGAAGGCCTCATATATGCCGGAACTGATGATGGACTTATACAGGTTTCTGAAGATGGAGGCACCAACTGGCGTAAAGTTGAATTAAGTACAATAAAAGGGGTCCCAGCAACCCCATTTGTAAACGATGTACGAGCAGACCTATTTGACGCAAACATCGTTTACGCAGCTCTGGACAATCATAAAAACGGAGATTTTAAACCCTACTTACTAAAAAGTACGGACAAGGGCCGCACCTGGAGTTTAATGAATGGAAATTTACCAACACGGCTGCTAACCTGGCGTTTGGTGCAGGATCATATTGAGAAAGACCTGCTTTTTGCCGCAACCGAAAACGGAGTTTACTTTACGGCTAACGGAGGAACCAGCTGGAGGCAGTTAAAGGGTGGCCTGCCTACCATTGCCATGCGCGATATTACCATACAAAGAAGGGAAAATGATTTGGTGGCTGCATCTTTTGGAAGAGGGTTTTATATACTTGATGATATTACACCTTTACGGGAATTTACAGCCAGCGTAAAAAAAGAAGAGGCAACCTTGTTTGACGTTAAGACTGCGTTTTGGTATGTGCCTAAACAGGCGCGTTATGCTCAGGGTAGTAATCAGTATGTCGCAAAAAATCCGCCATTTGGAGCAATTTTCACTTATTACCTTAAGGATTCACTCATTTCGTTAAAGTCTGCCCGTAAATTGGCAGAAAAGGGAAAGACTACCATACCTTTTCCAGGATGGGATGTTCTTGAAGACGAAAAATTACAGGAAAAACCTGTTTTGCTGCTTACCGTAAAAGACAGCAAAGGAGAGGTAGTTAAAGTAGTAAAAGGAACCAATAAAAAAGGATTCAACCGGGTAAACTGGGCCTTGGATATTGCTGATAGAAGCGGGGAGGATCTGAACCCGCCTAAAGCTATGGAGAATGGTTATAACAGAAGCATAATGGTTACACCTGGTGACTATTCGGTTACCTTATCTAAACTTGTAGATGGGCAGTTGGTGCAATTGGGAAGCACAAAGAGTTTTAAAGTTGTTCCGCTGGCAGAAGGTGCCTTAAAAGGAGATTCCTATGATGAAATAATTGCTTTCAGGAATACATATCAGGCATTTCAGCAAGACTTGAAGTCCACCAAAACAGTGTTGGAAGAAAGTGAATTAAAAGTAGGAGCTATGCAGCGTGCCTTACAGAAAGCGACATCTCCTTCGGCAGACCTTGTACAAAAACTGTACGACGCCAGAACTATGTTACAGGCATTGGATGCAAAAATGAATGGCAATCCGGCTAAAAATGAAGTAGGGGAGAATACGGAACCAAGTCCTAATACCGGAGGCTTTATTGGTAGGGTAGGTCTGTCTACCAGTACCTATGGTCCGACCGCCAATCATAAATCAGCGTTGGGCGTCGCTCAATCAGAGTTAAACACTTTAAAATCTAAACTAAACGAATTTGTAAACTCCCAGTTACCATCACTTGAAGCCGCTTTAAAAGCCGCGGGAGCACCCTGGATTGAAGGGCAGGGATTGATTGAGAATTAGAAAAAAAGCTTATCAAATAAACCCGCGAATTTCTTCAATTCGTGGGATTTTTTTTGATAATTCAAGAATCGGGAATTGATAAATTAGGGAACTAATACGGACTTTGAGCGCTCTTTTTTGCGAGGAAGAAATAGGCCAGAACCCCAAAGGATATCAACCCGCAGATCAAAAAGCCAATAAACATGGGAAGCACACTGTCTATAACAAATTGCCCGATATAGGTACTGATAGCTACTCCCATGGTAGTTGCAATAAAGCCCGTAATTGCCGCGCCTATACCAGCTATATGCCCCACAGGTTCCATGGCAAGGGCACGCAGGTTACCAAAAAGAAAACCTACTGCAAAGAACTGCATAGCAAAAAAGATGAGCAAGATCCCAAATGAGGGATTTCCGGAGCTGGCAAACAAAACGATATAGAGTAAAGAGATCAGCACATAAGCAGCCATGGCAACAGTTACCAAACGCAACATGCCATAACGTAATACCAGGGTTCCGTTAAGTAGGGTGGCGGCGCCAATGGTAATGGCCAGGGCGGCAAAAATATAAGGGAAGGATTCCTTTAAGGCGTATTGTTCCTGGAAAATTTGTTGTGCAGTACTGAGGTAGACTAAAAATGAACCGGTAATAAAACCCCAGATTACAGTAAACAACATAGTTTGCCTGTAGTTGAGTAATTCGCGGTAACCACTAACAAAGACACTGCCGCGGAAAGATGTTCTTTTGCGCGGGACAAGTGTTTCCGGCTGTCTTCTCCAGAACCAGATAGAGACAAGGATACCAAATAATACCTGTACATGGAAAATAGCCTCCCAGCCATAGAAATCAAGTATCCATTTCCCCAGGGCTGGTGCAATTATAGGAACAATGATAAAAACTACGGTTACAAACGACATTACCCTTGCCATATAATCTCCACTATATTTATCGCGAATCATCGCTATACTAATAGTTCTTGGCGCAGATAATGAAACCCCTTGTAGAATTCTGCCGGTAATCATCAACTCCAGACTTTGGGAGTATACACAAAGCAGACTGGCAAAAATAAAGAGTCCGAATCCCATATAAACTACAGGTTTACGGCCTATACTATCGGATATAGGGCCAAATAAAAGTGGTCCTGTACCCAGGCCCAAAAAGAAAAGTGTGATGAGTAACTGGTTGTGAGCGGGATTTGTAGCGCCTACTGCAATTCCAATAATATCCAGAGCAGGTAATAAGGCATCTAGGGCCAAAGCTGCAATAGACATAAGAGCCGCCATTAGGGCCACAAATTCCAATTGGGACTGCTCTTTTTTTACCATCCGGCAAAAATACACTAATCCATAGAAATAATCTTAGTTGTCAAGAATGATCTAATTAACAATTTTTAGGGAGGTGTTGGTCAGAATAACTCAAAAACATAGCCCAACAACCAATAGAGTATAAGAAATACTACAACAGTTCCAATACAACCGCATCGTCCGCCGCCTATTTTTTTGGCGCCTATGGCTGCAACAATGGCGCGTACCAGATTTTTCATATTGTTCAATGTTTAGAATGCATAAGATACTAAAATAGCCCGTTAAAGTTCAAGATATCTCAATACCTCATAAACAATAAATGCTGGCCATAAGAGAGCTTTGATAAACCCAATTACCCCTGCCCAGAAACTAGTTGCCATTTGAATATAATACACTGCAGCCCCTACAAGCCCTAATCCGTATACTGCGTTGGAGGCATGGGAGGTTTGAGAAATGTTTTTGGTTGTCATGATTACATCAGTTTAAAGTATAAAATTCCACTTTGAGTATCAGATTGCCTATGACTTTTGTCAGCTTCCCTTCTTAGTATTATCTTGGCAGCCCTGATATGTATAAATCCGAATATGTTGTACATTTAGGAAGAGATATTCTGAACAATCATGAAGATTAGGATTTTAGGTAATTCCCTGCGTTTCAGACTTACCCGCTCTGAGGTTGACACGTTATGTGTCAAAGGGTATATAGAGGATCGGACCATTTTTGATTCGGCAGTTTTTACCTACGCAGTAAAAATGGTAACCGACTCAGAACAACTTACAGCTCAATTTAGAGACAATACCATTACCCTAAACCTTCCCAAATCTCTTGGAACTAATTGGCACAATACAGACAAGGTAGGTTTTAGTGAAACTATGGAGTTAAAGAACAATGACAGCTTGTTCGTATTATTAGAAAAGGATTTTGCCTGCCTGGATGAACGGCTGGAGGATCAGTCGGACAATTACCCTAACCCTAAAGCATTACTTTAAGTATATGGCCGAAAATAACTCTAAAAGAAATGTTTCTGTAAGGGGACCTGATGCTTTTTCCGAGCTCAAAGTAACCGAGCCAAAGCCTTATGCGGCTGGGAGGGAAGGAATAGCTGCCGCAATGAAACATAGCTTTAAGGAAATGGGAATTTTTCGAGCTATGACCACCTTATTGCATATGAATCAGAAAGAGGGATTTGACTGCCCCAGCTGTGCCTGGCCAGATCCTGAAAAACCATCAAAAATAGGGGAGTATTGTGAAAACGGCGCTAAGGCATTGGCAGATGAGGCTACTACCGCACATATTGGTGCTGGATTTTTTGGAAAACACTCTGTAGAAGAGTTATCTCTGCGAACAGATTATGAACTAAACGCACTGGGCAGGATTACCGACCCACTCGTTTTAAGAGAAGGGAGTGTTCATTATTCACAAATTTCATGGAAAGATGCCTTTGCGCTAATTGCGGACGAATTACATAGCTTAAAAAGTCCTGATGAGGCTATTTTTTATACCTCAGGCCGCTCCAGTAATGAGGCAGCCTTTTTATATGGACTCTTTGTAAGGGCATTTGGAACTAATAATTTGCCAGATTGTTCCAATATGTGCCACGAATCAAGTGGCGTTGCACTTTCTGAAACCCTGGGAATAGGGAAGGGGTCTGTAAAACTCGAAGATTTGTACGGGGCTGAGGTAATTATTGTAGCCGGACAAAACCCGGGGACCAATCACCCAAGGATGCTCTCGGCTTTGGAGAAATGCAAGGAAAATGGCGGCAGTGTCATCAGCATAAACCCTCTGGAAGAATCAGGGCTGGTGAACTTTAAAAACCCGCAAACCTTAAAAGGACTACTGGGTTCCGGTGAGCAGATAACAGACCTGCATCTGGCAGTTAATATCAATCAGGATATCTCATTGATTAAGTTAATCTTAAAAAAACTGGCAGCACTGGATAAGGAAGAGGGCAATATCTTTGATCATGAGTTTATAGATACATATACAGCAGGGGCAGATGCATTATTAACCGACCTGAATGCGTATACCGAAGAAGAACTTTTGAAATTAAGCGGGGTCTCTATGGAAAGCGTGGATACCGCGGTGAATTTACTTGCCAAAAATGAAAAAATAATTGTGTGCTGGGCCATGGGCTTAACGCAGCATAAGAACGGGGTGGAAACTATTAGAGAATATGTAAACCTGCTGCTGCTTAAAGGAGCTATTGGAAAGCCTTTTAGCGGTACTTGCCCGGTAAGGGGGCACTCAAATGTTCAGGGCGATCGCAGTGTGGGTATTATGCACTATGTTGACAAAGCTTTTAATGAGCGCATTAAAACGCATTTAGGGTTTACACCACCTGAAGAGCAAGGTTTGGATGTGGTTGGATCCATGCGGGCCATGCATGAGGGAAAAATTAAAGTTTTTATGGCTCTTGGAGGGAATTTTTTAATGGCAGCCTCAGATACTGATTATACAGCAGAAGCCATACAAAGATGCCAATTAACGGTACAGGTAAGTACCAAATTAAATAGAAGTCACTTGGTTACAGGAAAAACAGCCCTAATTCTTCCCACCTACGGTCGTTCAGAAAAGGAAAATAATAGTGGCAAAAACCGTTTTGTAACTGTGGAAAATAGTATGGGTAGGGTGCGCCGGTCGCAAGGCGTATTGAAAGCGCCTTCTGAAAAATTAAAAAGTGAACCAGAACTGATTTCAAACCTAGCGGACATATATTTTGAAGGGAAGCACGCCGTGGACTGGAAGGCTCTGGGAAGCGATTACGGCATGATCAGGGAAATGATTGACAAAGTGGCGAGGGGGTTTGAAAACACAGAGTTAAGGGCGAAGGGAGTGGGTTACTATTTACCAAATAATGTAAGGGAACTCGATTTTAGTAAATTACCAGGTGGAAAAGCACAAATTACAATTAACAGACTGCCGGAGCATAATCTGCTAGCTGATGAGTATATGCTCATGACGATACGTTCTCATGACCAGTTTAACACTACCATATATGGGTTAGACGACAGGTACAGGGGGGTATATAATGAGCGAAGAATAATCTTCATGAACCCTGAGGATATGGAGAAAGATGGTCTGAAGAAAATGGAGGTTGTTAATCTGAGCAGTACTTACGATTCCACGATCAGGACAGCTTATAACTTTAAGGTTTTGCCTTATAAAATACCCAAAGGTAATCTGGCAGCCTATTTTCCCGAGACCAATGTACTGGTGCCCTATAATCATTTTGCAGATAGAAGTCAGACACCCATCAGTAAATCTATTAAAGTTAGGGTGTTAAAAGGCAAGATTGCAGGATAGTTTTAATTCAGAATTTTTAATTAAATCCTAAACGAATAATTTGAGTCTCAAAATAATTTTCATAAGTAATGGCTAATCCCTCACTTTTAATTTTCTGGCGGATACCAAAAGTGTTAAAAATATCACTGACAGATAAGATAAGTTCCCCTTTCTTTTTCCACAGGTTTTTTTTGACGCCAAGATCTACAGATGCACGTCCGAGCTGTTCACCTTGGGGAATA
>NZ_JBATGR010000278.1:0-5606 GCF_049665975.1 Eudoraea sp. | reverse complement strand
AGATAGTGTAGAAAATTCCTTAGGGCTTAACTCATATCGCTCTAATTTGCTAACAAGGCTATTATTGTTTAAAATATCCTTTAATTTATCTCCTGATGCCGCCTTATGCAGCGTGAATTCAGGAGGTGTAGTGGAATTGGAAAACTCATTTATGAAATACGTAAAATCTGCACTAAACTTAGCAGAATTGGTTCCTCCTTTGGAAGAGAGTCTCTTTTTATTCTTACCGCTACTATCGATACGATAGATATCTCTGTTTATTGATCCAGTCTCTGTAGACTGGTAATAGATTCTATCCTTGTGTTGATCATATCCATAGTAATCGGTCACTTCCCAGTCTCCCTTGGTAATCTGGTTTATCAAATCCCCGCTTTCTGTATGAAGGTAAATGTGATTATATCCATCCTTTTCACTGGTCCAGATAAAGCTATCATCGGCCAGAAAAGTAAGGTTATCTGTAATATCTAAATATGCTTCGTCTTTTTCCTCAAGTAAAAGCGATACGGAGTTATTTTGCAGGTCTACGGAATATAAATTTAATTTATTTTGGTGTCTGTTTAATGTTTGAACACTTATGTTATTCGGATTATTCATCTGAGTTATCCTGGGTATGTAATAAGCGTCCGGCAGTGAAATTTCCGTAATTTTGCCGGATTCAATATCATAGGCATGCAAGGTAACTACAGAATTATTTTCCCCGGCTTTGGGATACTTAAAAATATATTGAAAAGGATATAAGTCTGTTCCATAAACATCCATTGCAAATTCAGGAACAGCAGTTTCATCAAATCTTAAAAATGCAATTTTTGTTCCATCTGAGCTCCATTCAAAGGCCCTGACTATTTTAAATTCCTCTTCGTATACCCAATCTGCAATACCATTAATAATCTTATTCCTCTCACCGTCTGAGGTAATTTTAAATATTTTTCCATCAGCTATATTAAAAAAGTACATATTGTTATTGTTAACAAAAGCTACCTTCTTTCCATCTGGCGAAAAAGTGGGTTCCTGAATCCATGTGTCTGCTATTTGAGTTATCCTTTTGGTCACTACATCATAAATGTAATATATCCCTACTTTAGAACGCCTGTAGATTGGAACCTCTTCTGTTGCAAGTAATATTTTTGATTCGTCTTTGCTAAAAGTATATGAACTAAATGCCGCTTTTGAGGTTAAATCCTTTGAAGAGACCAAAGTTTCTATCTTCTCCAATGTATTATAATCGTACTTATCAATACTGACAATACCCTTGGTTATATCTGTATTTAGGACTGTGTAGTGTTTGCCATTTTTTAAAGGATAAATAGCTTCCATGGCCTCGGTACCATAGGCTCCTGACCAAAGCTCTTCAAGGGAAATCTTTTTTTGTTGAGCAGGCAGGTAATTTAAAAAGCAAAAGGCAAGAAAAATAAGAACGAAAGATTTATTCATAAAATCTAAAAAATTGATTATAAACTACCAAGTTTACTAATATTTTGGCGAAAAAAATAACTTTAATCTTAAAATATTGCAACTTTATTCCTGAATTCCTGAATGATGAAACCCTTTAGCATAATTGCGTAATCACTATCTTTGCCATTATAGAACCGTAGCTTATGACAACACCGATCCAGGGGTTTTCCAAACTTTCCAAAGATGAAAAAATCAAATGGATTGCCGATAATTATACTGATAATTCGGATACCACAATACAAATACTTAAAAAATACTGGAATGAAGATAACGGGTTACAAAAGCTCCATGACGAATTCATAGAGAATACCATCAGCAACTACTACCTTCCTTTTGGAATTGCTCCTAATTTTCTTATTAACGATAAGCTATATGCCATTCCAATGGCTATTGAGGAGAGTTCTGTTGTTGCAGCCGCTAGTAAAGCTGCCAAATTCTGGCTGGATAAGGGTGGATTTAAGACCAGGGTACTAGGTACCCAAAAGATAGGACAGGTACATTTTATCTTCAACGGTTCTTCAGAGAAATTGCAAATTTTTATTGATCAAATAAAACCCATCTTAATTAGTGATACTAAGTCCATAACCAGAAATATGGAAAAACGCGGGGGTGGAATAACATCAATAGAACTGCGAGATCAGTCACATAAACTTGATAATTACTATCAGTTACATTGTAAATTTGAAACCCTAGATGCTATGGGTGCAAATTTTATCAACTCCTGTTTAGAGCAATTGGCCAGCAGTTTGAAAAGAGAAGCCCGAACCTATCTGTTGTTTAACAAAGATGAACGGCAATTAGAAGTGGTAATGAGTATTCTTTCTAACTATGTGCCGGAATGCCTTGTGCGGGCAGAGGTAAGTTGCCCAATTGATCATTTAGAGGTGGAACAGTCTGTTTCTCCAAAAGAATTCGCAGAAAAGATGATTAGGGCAGTTAATATTGCCAACGTTGAACCTTACAGAGCGGTTACCCATAATAAAGGAATAATGAATGGAATAGATGCTGTTGTCCTGGCTACGGGTAACGATTTCAGGGCAGTAGAAGCCGGAATACATGCTTATGCAGCAAAAGACGGATCTTATCGAAGCCTTACGCATGCCTCTGTGGATGATGGTATATTTAAATTTTGGATAGAAGTGCCTCTGGCCCTGGGAACCGTTGGAGGGCTTACCAGGTTACATCCCTTAGTAAATCTCGCTTTGGAGATTTTACAAAAACCATCAGCCCGTGAATTAATGCAAATTGTTGCAGTGGCCGGATTGGCTCAAAATTTTGCCGCTGTCAGATCATTAGTCACAACAGGGATTCAAGAGGGTCACATGAAAATGCATTTGCTAAATATTCTTAATCAAATGAGTGCCTCAGATGATGAAAAGAAAACTTTGGTTGCCTATTTTAAAAAGAATGCCGCCACTCATAGTGCGGTTGTTGAAGCACTTCAAAATTTACGGAACAATCTATGACGCAACAGTTCTACAGCAATGGAAAGTTGTTGCTTACCGGTGAGTATGCAGTTCTTGATGGGGCACTATCCCTCGCCCTGCCAACAAAGTACGGACAAACCTTAACTGTAAAAGAATTGGATTCTTCAATGATCTCATGGACAAGCCTGGATGAAAAAGGTGAAATATGGTTTCGTACCTCGCTGCAATTAGAATTTTTCAGGAATTCAGATGTGAAAATTCCAATTGAAGTGGAAAATAACCTATTGACATCTACTGATAAGGTAGCCAAAATGCTATCCAAAATTCTGCTGGAGGCAAATAGGCTGAATCCAAATTTTTTAAATGGGGAAATGGGATATGAGGTACATACAAATCTGAGCTTTCCAAGAGATTGGGGACTCGGGTCTTCCTCTACACTAATTAATAATATTGCACAATGGGCAAACGTAGATCCATTTGCTCTTTTATCCAAAACATTTAATGGAAGTGGATACGATATTGCCTGCGCACAGCATAATCGTCCAATAGTTTATCAAATTAAACATGGGAACCCATTTATACAAGAAATTGAATTTAACCCTTCGTTTAAAGACAATTTATTTTTTGTACATCTCAACAGAAAGCAAAACAGCAGAGAAGGGATTACCAGATATAAAGGCCAGGAATTCGATAAGGTAAGTTTAATAAATAAAATTTCAGAACTGACAGAAGAATGTATTTCTTGCACTGAGATAACTAGATTTAAGGAATTGATGAACACTCATGAATTACTTTTAGCAGGCATTCTTAATCTGCCACCAGTAAAGAAAAATCTATTTCCTGACTTCGAAGGGGCAATAAAAAGTTTAGGGGCCTGGGGAGGAGATTTTGTCCTTGCCATAGGCGATAAAAACACCCCTAAATACTTCATTAACAAAGGATATAAGATTGTCATTCCATTTGCAGAAATGATATTATAAAAAAAGCCTCTCATAAGAGAAGCTTTTATATTGTAATTCAGAGACCTTTTCTAAAAGGTATTTACCGGTAAACGATATTATTCTTAGTAGAAAGTTGCTCTATTATCCTTAATCTCTGAATTTTCCTTTAAGGCATTGAACACACTGGCATTTACTCGGGTCCCGTTTGTATTCTGCAGAGAATTTGCAAATGTGGTATAATTTTCAAGCTTAGGGCCTTCTTCTTTTTTGGTTACTTCAATTTTAAAAACTCCGGTTTCACCTTCAATAAGATCAGAAACGCTCCCCTGAGCCAAGGCAAAGGCAGTTCCCACAGCCAAAGGCTCTCTGCCAGCTCCCGGAATCGTCGGAGTTTTAACAGTTAAAGCAGAGGCTGTAGAAATATTAGTATTATTGTCTGAAGCTAAATCTTCTAAAGATTTCCCCTTATTTTGGGAAATAATCTTAGCAGCTTTTTTTACTTTTCGGATTTTTGGAAGGACATTTGCTGAAGCATCTTCAACAGACATTAAACCTTCTTCATACTTCGCTGTTAGCTGCACAACGGCATAACCGTTGCTAATTCCAAACCGTTTAATATCACCTATTTCTGTTTCGGCATTAAATGCCCATTGAACAATAGATCGTTGGCTAGAAAGTCCTGGCAGGTTTTCGTCCAATGCATTTATTTTATTAACAGGCCTTACTAAGTATTCATATTCTTTTGCCAAATCTGAAAAGGGTTTTTCTGATGAGGCTGCTGCCATTTCAAATTTAGTGGCATCAGTAAACAGTGTATTCAATGTTTCTTCAGAGGCCTCAATTTCCCTGCTAAGAGTTGCCAGCTGAACCAGATCTTCCTTATCATCCACACGAACTATATGATAACCAAATTCTGTTTCAACCAATCCAATATGACCCTCTGCATTACCAAAGGCAAAATCATTGAACTTAGGTGTCATTACCCCTTCCTGAAAGTAACCCAGGTCACCACCTCTTGGGGCTGATGGCCCGTCAGAATTATCCCTTGCCAGTTGGGCAAAAACAGCTCCTTCGGCTTTGGCTTGTTTAAGTAAATCGTTTGCCTTGGCCTCCGCCTCTTCTTTGGTTCTCTTAATTTCAGGGTTTCCTCTTTCAGCTCCTTCCCACGTAATCAGTATATGACTAGCCTTTACAGATCCATTAGGTTTTTTGTTAACCATTTTGGTGATTTTAAAGCTCTCACCGTCCTGATAAGGTCCAAAAAGCTCCCCTATATCAAGGGCCATTAGCGTATCCGCAAATTTTATCGGAAGTTCATTTTTCGACTTAAAAATAGTGTCGAATTTGCTATCAGAATTTCTATCAAGAAAAGCAGCGTTGTCTTTTGTATTTCTAAAGCCCGGAATGGTATCCGTTTCATCGCGTTCTTCAAAATATTCCACGGTATCGCCAAGAAGTTTTGTTATTTGATCCTTTATGGTAGTCTCATCTTCAATAGAGGCTTTATCTTCAAAATATACAAATTGAATATCTCTGGAACTTTGCTGCTTGTATTCGTCCTCGTGAGCACTAATATAGTCCGAAATTTCCTTTTTAGTAATAATAAATGTACTGTCAGGAATGGAAGTGTAAGGAACTCTTACATATCTTATATCTACTTTATCGGTAGTTAATTTATAGTCCAATTCGCCTTCCTTCAAAGTGGCACCAACTCCTGCTCTTATTAAATTAAAATACGACTGTTCCTTTGAACTTTGAATAATAGCCTCCTCGTCCTGCAACCAAT
>NZ_JBATGR010000277.1:0-12484 GCF_049665975.1 Eudoraea sp. | reverse complement strand
AGAAGAAGTAAAGGTTTCAAAAACCGGATTGAAGAAATTCTTAGGACGCAAACTTGCTGCTAGAGTTCTTAATACCTGGCATGAAGATTTTGTTGATGAAGACACAGGAGAAGTTGTTTCCATAGAGAGAAACGAAATAGTCCTGGATCGTGATACTGTCCTTGAAAAGGAACATATTGATGAAATTATTGATGCAGATGTTAAAACCATTCTGCTTCATAAAGAGAATAATGCACAAAGTGATTATGCAATTATTCATAACACTTTGCAAAAAGATCCAACAAATTCTGAAAAAGAAGCGGTTGAACATATTTATCGTCAGCTGCGTAACGCAGAACCACCTGATGAGGAAACAGCACGTGGAATAATTGATAAATTGTTTTTCTCTGACCAACGATATAATCTTGGTGAAGTTGGTCGTTATAGAATGAATAAAAAGCTTGGTTTGGATATTGGTATGGACAAACAGGTACTTACCAAGGAAGATATCATTACTATAATCAAGTATTTAATTGAACTTATTAATTCCAAAGCAGAAATTGATGATATAGACCACCTTTCTAACAGGCGTGTTAGAACCGTTGGTGAACAATTATCATCTCAATTTGGTGTTGGTTTGGCGCGTATGGCAAGGACCATTCGTGAGCGAATGAATGTAAGGGATAATGAGGTATTTACTCCGATTGATCTGATAAATGCCAAAACACTGTCCTCTGTGATTAATTCATTTTTTGGTACTAACCAATTATCACAGTTCATGGATCAGACGAATCCTCTTGCGGAAATTACACACAAGAGAAGATTATCAGCTCTGGGACCAGGGGGTCTTTCAAGAGAACGTGCAGGATTTGAAGTTCGTGACGTTCACTACACGCATTACGGAAGACTATGTCCTATTGAAACTCCTGAAGGACCAAATATTGGACTTATTTCTTCACTTGCGGTATTTGCCAAAGTAAACCCTATGGGATTCTTGGAGACACCTTATCGCAAGGTTGATAACGGAAAAGTAGATACTAAAGATTTTGTTTATCTGAGCGCTGAAGAAGAGGAAGGCATGAAAATATCTCAGGCCAATATTCCACTCAAGGACAATGGAGCGATAGATCAGGAGAAAGTTATCGCCAGGGAAGAAGGAGATTTTCCGGTTGTAGATCCTATAGAGGTAAATTATACGGATGTTGCTCCTAACCAGATTGCATCTATTTCTGCTTCTTTAATTCCCTTCCTTGAACACGATGACGCAAACAGGGCCTTGATGGGTTCTAACATGATGCGGCAGGCTGTTCCCTTATTGAAACCGCAATCTCCTATTGTTGGTACAGGATTGGAAAGGCAAGTTGCATCAGACTCAAGAGTATTAATAAATGCTGAAGGTGATGGTGTAATTGAATATGTGGATGCTCAAAAGGTCACAATTAATTACATACGTAGCGAGAATGAAAAATTGGTTAGTTTTGAGGATGATTCCAAGACCTATCAATTGGTTAAATTCAGAAAAACCAACCAAGGTACCAGTATTAATCTTAAGCCAATCGTTCAAAAAGGAGATCGGGTTAAAAAAGGACAGGTACTTTGCGAAGGATATGCAACAGAAGGTGGCGAATTAGCTTTAGGTAGAAACCTTAAAGTAGCCTTTATGCCTTGGAAAGGATATAACTTTGAAGATGCTATTGTAATTTCTGAAAAAGTTGTCCGCGAAGATATCTTTACTTCAATACATATAGATGAATATGCTCTTGAAGTTAGAGATACCAAATTAGGAGCTGAAGAATTAACCAATGATATTCCTAATGTTTCAGAAGAGGCGACAAAAGACCTTGATGAATATGGAATGATACGAATTGGTGCTGAAGTAAAGCCAGGAGATATTCTTATTGGAAAGATTACACCAAAAGGTGAATCGGATCCTACTCCGGAAGAAAAACTACTTCGTGCAATTTTTGGTGATAAAGCCGGGGATGTTAAGGATGCTTCATTAAAAGCATCACCTTCATTGCGTGGTGTAGTTATTGATAAAAAGTTATTCTCTCGTTCTATTAAAGATAAACGCAAGCGTTCGGAAGACAAGGAAGCAATTTCCAGTCTGGAACTTGAATATGAAGTAAAATTCCAGGAACTTAAAGAGGTATTGGTCGATAAATTGTTTAAACTTATAAATGGGAAGACTTCTCAGGGAGTATTAAACGATCTTGGTGAAGAGGTTTTACCTAAGGGTAAAAAATATACCATGAAGATGCTTAATTCAGTGGATGATTTTGCCCATCTTGTTGGGGGTAGTTGGACTACTGATAAAGACACAAATTTTTTAGTGGCCGACCTGCTTCACAATTATAAAATTAAGTTGAATGATCTTCAGGGGAATCTTAGAAGAGATAAGTTCACCATATCCGTAGGGGATGAATTGCCTGCAGGCATTATGAAGCTTGCAAAAGTTTATATTGCCAAAAAACGTAAGCTTAAAGTTGGTGATAAAATGGCTGGGCGTCATGGTAATAAGGGTATTGTTGCCCGTATTGTCAGACATGAGGATATGCCGTTCTTGGAAGACGGAACTCCTGTAGACATTGTATTAAACCCTTTAGGTGTTCCATCTCGTATGAATATTGGCCAGATTTATGAAACCGTTCTGGGATGGGCGGGTCAAAATCTTGGCAAGAAATTCGCGACTCCAATTTTTGATGGTGCTACACTTGATGAGATTAATGAATTTACCGATGAAGCCGGGATCCCAAGATTTGGTCATACTTATCTGTATGACGGAGGAACCGGGCAACGCTTCGACCAGGCTGCAACAGTTGGGGTAATCTATATGCTAAAATTAGGACATATGGTGGATGATAAAATGCATGCACGTTCTATTGGACCATATTCGTTGATTACACAGCAACCTTTGGGAGGTAAAGCACAATTTGGGGGACAACGTTTTGGAGAAATGGAAGTTTGGGCCTTAGAGGCGTATGGCGCATCGGCTACCCTTCGTGAGATTTTGACCGTAAAATCTGATGATGTGATTGGACGTGCCAAAACCTATGAATCAATTGTAAAAGGCGAAACCATGCCTGAACCTGGCTTGCCAGAATCTTTCAATGTATTAATGCACGAACTTAAGGGATTAGGTTTAGACATTAGACTTGAAGAATAATAGTTTTTTTTACATATTTTAAATTTACTATCACCATATTATAATGGCTAGAATAAAAGATAATACCGCAATTAAAAGGTTTGATAAAATTTCAATTGGATTGGCATCTCCTGAATCAATTTTAGGAGAATCCCGAGGTGAAGTTTTAAAGCCTGAAACTATTAATTATAGAACTCATAAACCAGAGCGTGATGGATTGTTCTGCGAACGCATATTTGGTCCTGTAAAGGATTATGAATGTGCATGTGGAAAGTACAAGCGTATCCGCTATAGAGGAATTGTTTGCGACAGATGTGGCGTTGAAGTTACTGAGAAAAAGGTTCGTCGCGACAGGGTGGGACACATAAACTTAGTAGTGCCGGTTGCTCATATTTGGTACTTCCGTTCCTTGCCAAACAAAATTGGCTACCTCTTGGGATTGCCTTCCAAGAAATTGGACATGATTATTTATTATGAGCGTTATGTGGTAATTCAGCCGGGTATTGCTCAAGGACCTGAAGGAGAGGAAATTCAGAAATTGGATTTTTTAACTGAAGAAGAGTATTTAAATATTCTTGAAACTATTCCTCCGGAAAATCAATATTTGGAAGATTCAGATCCCAATAAATTTATTGCCAAGATGGGAGCAGAATGCCTTATCGATTTGCTGGCGCGAATTGATCTGAAACAACTGTCCTATGATTTAAGACATAAAGCTAATACGGAGACCTCGAAACAACGTAAAACAGAAGCCTTAAAAAGACTTCAGGTTGTTGAAGCGTTAAGGGAATCTCAGGATAACAGGGATAATAGACCAGAATGGATGATCATGAAGGTAGTTCCGGTTATTCCACCGGAGTTACGTCCACTGGTTCCATTAGATGGAGGTCGATTTGCGACTTCTGATTTAAATGATCTTTACAGGCGTGTAATTATAAGGAACAATCGTTTAAAGCGATTAATGGAAATTAAAGCACCTGAGGTTATCTTAAGAAATGAGAAACGAATGCTTCAGGAATCGGTTGATTCTCTTTTTGATAATACGCGTAAAGCTTCAGCAGTGAAAACTGAATCGAACAGGCCGCTTAAATCTCTTTCGGATTCCTTGAAAGGTAAACAAGGGCGTTTTCGTCAAAACTTATTGGGTAAAAGGGTAGATTATTCTGCTCGTTCCGTGATTGTTGTCGGACCTGAAATGAGCT
The DNA here is from genome assembly GCF_049665975.1 of Eudoraea sp. Lineage (GTDB taxonomy): Bacteria > Bacteroidota > Bacteroidia > Flavobacteriales > Flavobacteriaceae > Eudoraea. The sequence continues at coordinate 8,158 of NZ_JBATGR010000277.1, read as the reverse complement.
TATATGAATGTGGTCTTCCAAAAGATATGGCTGCAGAACTATACAAGCCTTTTGTGATCAGAAAATTGATCGAAAGGGGTATTGTTAAAACGGTTAAGTCGGCCAAAAAGATAATTGATAAAAAAGAACCGGTAGTTTGGGACATTTTAGAAAATGTTTTAAAAGGACACCCTGTCATGCTCAACCGGGCCCCTACGTTACACAGATTGGGGATACAGGCATTTCAACCTAAATTAATAGAAGGTAAGGCAATTCGTTTGCACCCTCTTGTTTGTACGGCCTTTAATGCGGATTTTGATGGGGATCAAATGGCGGTGCATTTACCGTTGGGCCCTGAAGCTATATTGGAATGCCAACTTTTGATGTTGGCTTCACACAACATATTAAATCCGGCTAATGGATCTCCTATTACCGTACCTTCTCAGGATATGGTTCTTGGGTTATATTATATGACCAAGGAACGTAAATCTACCAAAGAAGTACCTGTTAGGGGTGAAGGCTTAACTTTTTACTCCTATGAAGAGGTAGAAATCGCATTTAATGAAGGGAAAGTTGAACTGAATGCCGGGATTAAGGTGAGAGCTAAAGACTTTAATGAGGAAGGTGAATTAGTAAATCAGATTATTCCTACTACTGTTGGTAGAGTACTTTTTAATAAGGTTGTGCCGGAAGAAGCCGGATATATAAATGAAGTCTTAAACAAGAAGTCTTTACGTGATATTATCGGAAGGATTCTTGCTGTTACAGATGTACCTACAACTGCAGCGTTTCTGGATTTGATTAAGACCATGGGTTATGATTTTGCTTTTAAAGGAGGACTGTCCTTTAGTCTTGGGGATATTATTATTCCAAAGGAAAAGCACACCATGATTGCTGATGCCAATGGACAGGTAGATGGAATTATGATGAATTATAATATGGGTCTTATTACGAACAACGAACGATATAATCAGGTGATTGATGTCTGGACTTCGACAAATGCCATGTTAACTGAGTTGGCAATGAAGCGTATCCGGGAAGATCAACAAGGATTTAATTCGGTGTATATGATGTTAGATTCTGGAGCCAGGGGTTCAAAGGAACAGATTAGACAGCTAACAGGTATGCGTGGATTAATGGCTAAGCCTAAAAAATCTACTGCAGGTGGGGGTGAGATTATAGAAAACCCAATTCTTTCTAACTTTAAAGAAGGATTATCTATTTTGGAATACTTTATTTCTACTCACGGTGCTCGTAAAGGACTTGCAGATACTGCTCTTAAAACAGCAGATGCAGGATATCTTACAAGACGATTAGTGGATGTTTCTCAGGATGTAATCGTTAATATAGATGATTGCGGAACTCTTAGAGGTATACAAGTTGAATCTTTAAAGAAAAATGAAGAAGTTGTCGAAACTCTAGGGGAGCGTATATTAGGAAGAGTTTCTCTACATGATTTATATAATCCGTTAACAGAAGAGTTGTTATTAACAGCAGGTCAACAGATATTGGAAGCCGATGTAAAGAAAGTGGAGGCTTCACCTATTGAAAAAGTAGAAGTTCGCTCGGCACTTACTTGTGAGGCTGCAAAGGGAATATGTGCCAAGTGTTATGGCAGAAACCTTTCAACCAACAAAATGGTGCAGCGCGGTGAAGCGGTTGGTGTTGTGGCTGCACAATCTATTGGCGAACCTGGAACGCAGCTTACATTGCGTACCTTCCACGTTGGAGGGATTGCAGGAAACATTTCAGAGGATAGCAAACTTGAAGCTAAATTTGACGGTGTCGCAGAAATTGAAGATTTGCGAACTGTTAAAGGTGAGAATGCCGATGGGAAAGCGGTAAACATTGTAATTTCAAGAACTTCAGAGATCAAAGTTGTTGATTCCAACACAGGAATTACACTCAGCACCAATAATATTCCTTATGGTTCTCAAATCTTTGTTAAGAATGGAAGTAAAATAACCAAGGCAGATTTAATTTGCCAGTGGGATCCTTACAACGGAGTCATAGTTTCGGAATTCCCGGGTAAAATTGCATATGAAAATATTGAACAGGGAATTACCTATCAGGTTGAGATTGACGAACAAACCGGATTTCAGGAAAAGGTTATTTCAGAATCCAGAAACAAGAAATTGATTCCTACCTTATTGATTAAAAATTCAAAGGATGAAGTTTTACGTTCGTATAACCTTCCTGTTGGTTCACATTTAATGGTGGATGATAACGATAAGATTAAAGAAGGTAAAACATTGGTTAAAATTCCACGTAAATCAGCCAAATCGGGAGATATTACAGGTGGTTTACCAAGAGTAACCGAACTTTTTGAAGCTCGTAATCCATCTAATCCTGCAGTTGTTACTGCAATAGATGGAGTAGTTTCTTTTGGTAAGATAAAAAGAGGAAATAGAGAGATTATTATTGAATCCAAACTTGGTGAAGTAAAGAAATATTTGGTAAAACTTTCAAACCAGATTTTGGTTCAGGAAAATGATTATGTTAGAGCTGGTATGGCTTTATCTGATGGTTCAATTACGCCGGAAGATATCCTTGCAATTAAAGGGCCGTCAGCGGTACAACAGTATCTTGTAAATGAAGTACAGGAAGTTTATCGTCTCCAGGGTGTAAAAATTAATGACAAACACTTTGAAGTAGTTGTACGACAGATGATGCGAAAGGTACGTATTCAGGATTCTGGAGATACCACATTCCTTGAAAACCAATTGGTGCACAAAGACGACTTTATCAAAGAAAACGATGAGATCTTTGGTATGAAAGTAGTTGAAGATTCAGGCGAATCAGAAAACCTTAAGGCAGGCCAGATTATTACAGCACGAGAATTGAGAGATGAAAATTCAATCTTGAAACGTGCAGATAAGAATTTGGTGACTGCACGAGACGCTGTTTCAGCGACAGCTACACCAATTCTGCAGGGTATCACAAGGGCTTCTTTACAAACCAAATCGTTTATTTCTGCGGCATCGTTCCAGGAAACAACAAAGGTCTTGAATGAAGCGGCTGTAAGTGGTAAAATTGATTACCTGGAGGGATTGAAGGAGAATGTTATTGTAGGTCATAAAATTCCTGCCGGAACCGGTATGAGAGATTATGAAAATATAATCGTAGGTTCAAAAGAGGAATACGATGAAATTATGGCTCGCAAAGAAGAATTAAAGTTTTAAAATTATTAACCCTCAATTAGAAAATTGAGGGTTTTTTTGTGATATTGGATTATTATTTTTGAAGTGAAAAATGGAAGAAAAAAATCAGAAACAACAACAGATAAACATTGAGCTGGACGAAAAAATAGCCGAAGGAATCTATTCCAATTTGGCCATAATAAATCATTCTGTTTCAGAGTTTGTTGTCGACTTTATAAGCATGATGCCGGGGGCGCCAAAAGCGAAGGTAAAAAGTAGAATTGTACTTACACCTCAGCACGCAAAGAAATTTTTGAAAGCGCTTAATGATAATGTAAGTCGTTTTGAAAAGGCTCATGGAACAATCAAAGATTATGATCAACCTCCAATTCCGTTAAATTTTGGTCCTACTGGAGAGGCTTAATTAAAAACCCATGAATCATAATTCATGGGTTTTTAATTTTTGGTTTATACATTGCCCTGATTATTGAAATTCTGAAGTAAAATGCAGTTTAACAGTTGGGTATTTCTGTTGAGTCATTTGTAATGAAAATTGTGAATCTGCCAAAAACACCAATTGTCCGAGCTTGTCTTTGGCAAGAAATTTCTGCTTTACTCTGATAAATTCTTTAAACTCATCATTATTAGGGTCTTCAGGATCAACCCAGCAGGCTTTGTGAACAGGAAAATTTTCATAGGTACATTTTGCACCGTACTCATGTTCTAATCTGTATTGAATTACTTCGTATTGCAAGGCGCCTACAGTACCTATAACTTTTCTGCCATTAAGTTCCAACGTAAACAACTGAGCAACGCCCTCATCCATTAACTGGTCAATTCCCTTATTTAACTGCTTGGATTTCATCGGATCTGCATTGTTGATATATCTGAAATGTTCCGGAGAAAAGTTGGGGATACCTTTATAATGTAAAATTTCACCCTCAGTTAAGGTATCTCCAATTTTAAAGTTACCTGTATCATGAAGTCCCACAATATCGCCAGGATAAGATATGTCTACAATTTCCTTTTTTTCTGCAAAAAACGCATTGGGACTTGAAAACTTTAATTTCTTATTGTGCCTTACATGTAAATAAGGTTTGTTGCGCTCAAATGTTCCGGAAACAATTTTCACAAATGCCAAACGATCCCTGTGTTTGGGATCCATATTCGCGTGGATTTTAAATACAAAACCTGAAAGCTCATTTTCATTGGCATGAACCAAACGTTCTTCAGCGACCTTCGATCGGGGATATGGAGCTATTTCAATAAAACAATCAAGAAGTTCTTTTACTCCAAAATTATTCAACGCAGAACCGAAAAAAACCGGCTGAAGTGAGCCTTCCAGATACTTTTGTTTGTCAAAAGGAGGATAGACACCGCTTACCAATTCCATATTATCTCTTAAAGTTTCAGCCGCCTGGGCTCCGATAATGTTCACTAATTCAGGACTGTTTAAGTCATTAAATGCAATTATGTCTGAGATGTTTTTTTTACTATCCCCACTAAAAAGGTTAATGTTTTTTTCATAAATATTATAAATACCCTTAAAATCGTAACCCATCCCAATGGGAAAACTTAAAGGAGAAACTGTTAATCCCAATTCCTTTTCTACTTCATCCAGAAGGTCAAAGGCATCCTTTCCTTCTCTGTCCAGTTTGTTGATAAACACGATCATGGGAATATTTCTCATCCTGCAGACTTCTACTAATTTCTTCGTCTGTTCCTCCACACCCTTAGCAACATCTATAACAACAATTACACTATCTACTGCTGTAAGGGTTCTGAAAGTGTCTTCTGCAAAGTCCTTGTGGCCTGGAGTATCAAGAATATTTATCTTTTTATCCTTATATAAGAAAGCAAGAACTGAAGTTGCTACCGAAATGCCACGCTGACGTTCAATTTCCATGAAATCGCTGGTCGCTCCCTTTTTTATTTTATTATTTTTGACAGCTCCTGCCTCTTGTATTGCGCCTCCAAATAAGAGCAGCTTTTCCGTAAGTGTAGTTTTCCCGGCATCAGGATGGGAAATAATACCAAAAGTTCTTCTCTTTTCTATTTCTTTTGAAAAATTCACAGCAAAAATTTAAGCAAAAATAAGTCAAATAATATAGCTCTGGGAGAATAGAAGGAATTTTATAAAATGATTCACATTAGACTCAATAGTCTGTATTGAATGACTTTTAGATTATTATTCTAAGAGAATTAAGTGTTATTATCGATTAAAAGCTAGAAATCTTCGTTTTATGAAATCTTAATTTTTTTTAATAACTTTTTATCCCCGACATAATTTTTAAATGGAATCAAAGTTTTGGACGTTTAACGAGTAATGAGGTCTTTTAAAGATATTTGTTAACTTATGTTTTCAAATGGATTTGATGCTATGTAATTTAACTATATCTTGCAACGATAATATAGAGAAGCCCTGTCTCTTACAAAGTTTTTTCCTACAAAGCCATGGTGATATGTTTAATTGAAAACTATCATTTATGGAAAACATTACCCCAACCAGAATACGAGATAAGGCCTCTTTCGGCTTTACCTTCATAATTGGCATTTTAGTTTTTGTTCTTTCTTCTTCGTTTGACAAAATACCTGCAAAGTTTGCCATTGTTATCAACTATACAGCGACTGAGATAGATACTGATAATGATGGAGTAAAAGATCTTACAGATATTGATGATGACAATGATGGTATTATAGATGCCATAGAAGATAATAATCCAGATTGGGATAATATTCCGTTAACGCATCCAACAGATACTGATAAAGATGGGGTTCCCAATCACCTTGATGTCGATTCAGACAACGATGGAATTATTGACAATGTGGAATCCCAGACAACACACGGTTATATTGCTCCAAGTGGGATTGATTCTGATGGCAACGGATTGGATGACAATTATGAAGAAACCCCGGGCAGCTGTGGAGGAATAGTACCTATAGATTCAGATTTAGATAGTTATCCTGATTATGTAGATATAGATAGCGATAACGATGGCATATTAGACAATGTAGAAGCTCAAACCACTGCGGACTTTCAGGCACCCTGTGGGATGGATTCCGATGGTAACGGCCTGGACGATCATTATGAAGAAACTCCTGGCAGTTGTGGTGGATTGATACCTGTAAATACAGATGGAGATTTTCAACCAGACTTTAGGGATATTGACTCAGATAATGATGGTATTCTGGACAATGTGGAAGCTCAGGAAGCTGCCAGTTTTCAACCACCCTGTGGTATGGATAGTGATGGCAATGGTCTTGATGATCATTATGAAGACACTCCCGGCTCCGGAGAAGGACTCCATCCGATTAATTCCGATAATGACCCAAATCCCGATTTCAGGGATATAGATTCCGATAATGATGGTCTCCCTGATAATATAGAGGCACAGACCACAAGCGGTTATATACTTCCATCTGGATTGGATGATGATAAGGACGGCTTGGATAATGCATATGAAGGATCAGGAGATCAAGGTCTTACCCCTGAAAATACAGATGGCACGGATGAACCGGATTATTTGGATTCAGACACGGACAATGATTTGGTACCCGACAATAACGAGGGAAACGATTTCAATTTTGATGGGGTCCCGGATCAGACATTTACAGGAACAGACACAGATGAGGATGGCCTTGATGATGGTTATGAGGGGAGTAATTTAAATGATCCTTTTCTGGTAAATGATGAAATCACAGACCCGGCAACTGATTTACCGGATACCGATGGCACTGAAGATGTCAACTACCGGGATATTGATGACGATGGGGATGGCCTGGATACTCCGGATGAGGATACTAATGGTGATGGTGACCCAACCAATGATGACACCAGTGGCAATGGAACACCGGATTATTTGGATCCTGATACCACAAATTCAGATCCTGATACTGATGGGGATGGCGTAAAGGATAGTACAGACCTTGATGATGATAATGATGGTATACTGGATACGGAAGAAGATCCGAATCTGGATAATGATAATAATCCATTAACCAATCCATTGGATAGTGATGGCGACGGTTTTCCAAACCACCTGGATATTGATTCAGATAATGATGGTTTACCGGACAATATTGAAGCACAAACTACCAGTGGCTATATTTTACCTAACGAAGATGATGAGGCTACTTATGTGTCCAATGATGGTGTAAACTCGGCTTATATTGGCGGTCTAACTCCTGAGAATACAGATGGTACGGATGCGTTAGATTATTTGGATTCGGATACCGACAATGATCTGGTACCTGATAATAATGAAGGGAACGACTTCAATTTTGATGGGGTCCCGGATCAGACCTTTACAGGAACAGACACAGATGAGGATGGCCTTGATGATGGTTATGAGGGGAGTAATTTAAATGATCCTTTTCTGGTAAATGATGAAATCACAGACCCTGCAACTGATTTACCGGATACCGATGGCACTGAGGATGTCAACTACCGTGATATTGACGACGATGGTGATGGTCTGGATACTCCTGATGAGGATACCGATGGTGACGGCGATCCCACCAATGACGATTGCAGCGGTAATGGAACGCCTAATTATTTGGATTCGGAAACGACCACTTGTGATCCTGATTCTGATGGTGATGGTGTAACTGATGAGGATGAAATAACAGATGAAACCGATCCATCAGATCCATGTGATTTTATATTAGCCAGTCAGACTGTAACTCCTTCCGATGAATGGAACAACCTGGATTGCGATGGCGATGGGGTTACCAATGAAGATGAAGTTTCAGATGGAACAGATCCCTTAGATTCCTGTGACTTAATACTCTCAAGCGTAACGGTGACACCAACAACTGATTGGGACAACCTGGATTGTGATGGTGATGGGGTAACCAATGGTGATGAAGTTTCGGATGGAACGGATCCATTGGACTCCTGTGACTTAATACTTGCAAGCGTGTCGGTGACACCAACCACAGATTGGGACATCCTGGATTGCGACGGCGACGGGGTAACTAATGGCGATGAAGTTTCGGATTCAACAGATCCCTTAGATCCTTGCGACTTTAATCAAGAC
>NZ_JBATGR010000276.1:0-6653 GCF_049665975.1 Eudoraea sp. | reverse complement strand
TAATTTTTCCAAGTCGATATTATCCGTTGAAAATCCAAGAGAGAACTGGGTTTCAAATGGATCTGTGATATCTAAATAAGCATCCAGATTTACTTTGCCCTTATAAAAGTCAAAATCGGTATTCTCCAGATAAAGCAGATTTTCATTTTCAAAATAAAAACCCGTATTGAAATTGTTTATGATGAGTTTATTAAATATGAATTCATCTAATTTAACGGAAAGTTCTGGCTGGTATTTATTGTAAAAGTCTTTTACCACATTTTTTAAAGCCAGATTACGATTTGGTTTTTTTACTTTCTTTACAGAATCTACCGTATTGAAAAGGTCCAAAAAGTCACTAAAACGCAACTTCTTTGAATAAATATTAAGTTTTGAGCTCATTCTTTCATTATTGCCACTTATTTCAGGTAAAATTGACGTAATATTATTTAATTGTCCCTCGAGTATTATTTTATCTCCAGACGGCAATTCAATATTCAAAGATTTAAGGATAGCATCATCATTGAGAATATCTATTTCCAGAATACTAAATGGGATCTTGACTTTACTTGAGTTGTGAACTAAAGAACTATTCTCAATTTTAAAGGTGCTGGTTGATGAGGATATCAGTTCATCCAAATTTTCTATACAACCCGCAATCTTTGCTGTCAGATTTAAAATTCCGCCCTCTAGCAAAAAAGTGTCATAATTCAGTATCTCATTTAGTTCTGCTGGGTCTGACTGAACATCTAAATCAAGATTTACAAATGTTTCTTTAGGTTTAGAAATATCTACCTGAGCCGAAAAGGTTGCTTGTCCACCAGTATGGAAATTAAAACCGCTTTCTTCCAGCACTATTGAATTAGTATCTTTATAGTTAAGACCCGTCTTAAAACTCTTCAGGACCAAAATGTCCTTAAACCCAAAATTGTCAATTGAAATACCAATTCGCGGATTGAATTTAGAATATATTCCTCTTAAGGTTTCTTTTAATCTAACTTCCGAGCTATAGTCAGCCTCATCCTTTTTCTCATTATTTCCATTATCAAACATTTTTATAAAATCATCCCATTGTAAATTATCGGACTGAAGTAATATGGAGGAATTTACCTGTGTGTCAGGGTCTGCAGTTATAAATGCCGTTATATCATCAAGCTCACCTGTAAAATTCAATTTGTCCTCAGGTCCTATAGAAATTTGTAAATCATTCAGGATTGCGCGATTATCTTTGATCGTTACATCCATTAAATTAACGGGTATTGTAAGATTTATGGGTTTATAAATAAGAGTACCCTCGGTTAAGTTTAAGGTAGTATTTGATTTGAGTAAGAGGTTATCTAAACTCATTACATCCCCATTAATATCTGCTTTTAAAGCGAAGCTGCCACTCTTGAAAAGGAAAGTGTCACTATTGAATAAATCATTTAAGATCTCCGGAGTTCCATTTGCTTCCAGGGTTGCGTTTACAATAATTTCTTCTTCATTTTGATAATTTAGATCGGCGTTGAGCTTAACAGCACCAGAAGGAATGTCAAAAGCCATATTGTACAGGCTAAGGTTATTCTCATTTCTAAATGACAAATTAGTAGTTAGGTTTTCTAAAATCAGGGATTTATAGGCGAACTCTTTTATGGCTATGTCCACCGATGGGCTATATACCCGATTAATTTTATTAAGTATTTCTTGTAATACATATTGCGGAGGTTTTACATTTTCTTTGTTGCTTTTTGGGGTGCTTTTAAAAAGGTTTATAAAGTCATCCCAGTTCAGTTTTGGGGATTTAATATTTAATTTAGTTAAAGCTTTATTTTTAGATTCTTTTGATAAAATTGAAGAAAAGTGATTTATTTGCCCGTCAAATAGCAACTTATCTCCATTATTCATAGGAAGCTCTAAAACATCTAAAACGGCGGTATCTCCGTTCAGGTGTAATCTTAATTCTTTAACCGGAATTGAGATGTCATTTTCCTCTTCATAAACGGAGGTATTATTTACATGCAAAACAATTCCTGCGCTTGAAAGTAATGCAGCAACTGAAGTGCCGTCCCCATTTAAATCTGCGTCTAAAGTAAAGCTGCCTTTTTTGAGGGTAAAAATAGGTTCTTCCAATAATGAAATTAAATCGTTAGGATTTCCGTTGACTTTCAAAAGTCCCTCAATACTTGCCTTGGCCTCTGGTGTACTCTTTAAACTGGCATTGTTTAGCAGAAAATGGGTTTCCCTGTATTTACCCGTGAGGGTATTAAATATAAGCTTTAAATCTTTTTTGTCTTCAGTTTTGGCTCGCTCATCATCATATATTCTGTTGGTAAAACTTCCAGTAAATGACAAATTATCCAAATCAAAACGGTCAATAATTAAAGCAGAATTTTCAACACTATTAAATTCAACATGCACCAGTGGGTTAGAAAATGGGGCAAAACTTCCTTGAAGGGTGGTATGAGTAGGAAAAGCCCGGTCAATCTTATACTTGTTAAGTTTTAATTGTATATGATCCGATAGAAGGCTTACAGTTGGCTCATATTCTGTTTCTTCATTCACAAGCTCAAATAGAAAACTACTTTGTCTGGAAGTGTCAAAATCTGCTGTAAGCTTAAATATTTGATCTTTTATGGATAAATCAAATGAGGGGATATGAATTTTGTTGTTAGCCAGGTCTATTTCAGGATACATGGTGCCTTCAATCTTGGAATCTTTGAGATAACTCCCTTTTTCAAGGTTAAATCCCAGTTGTGTGATGTGAGCATCCAAATCCATGGAAGAGGTTATTTTATCCGGACCAACGAGGAGGTTTGATGATATTTCGTTTATCGTAAATTTAATTCTTTTATGACGCGGAATATTTTGTATATCGAAGGTAAAATTTTCAATATCAAAGGACATTTTGTATGGCTTGAAGATTTCAGAGACTCTATTTTCTTTAGGAAGGGAGTCTTTATTCGCGGTCAAAGCTGTCAGATCTTCTTTAGTAATGACGGAGGAATAGTTCGCATTTTCTATTCGCACAGATTTTACCTGAATCTTTTCTTTCAATAAACTCCTTACGGTTAGATTTAGATACACCTTCCTGGCTTCAAAACGGGTAATTTTTGAATCGGACGAATCTAAAAGCACCATGTTTTTCACGTAGAATGCCGGATTGGTAAAATTGCCCCAACTTCTTAAAGTAACATCGTCAAAACTGACCGTGCCATTATGTTTTTCTGAGATGGTATTTACAACGAAGTTGACGACTTCTTCTTTATGCCCCTTTACATAAAAGAAAATAGCCCCGAATACAATTCCTAAAATCAGAATTAAACCAGCAATAAATTTTGCAATTTTTTTTAGCATGGACTAGTTGCCTTTTTTTGGAAGAATAGACTAAATACACTAAGGTTAAAATTAGGTATTTTTGGGTTGACATCTAACTTATTTATAATATAAATCACCTTACTTTTCTACAATGACAAAGGTTTGTTTATGCCGAAACTTTCTCAACCGCTTTAGCTTACTGCCAATACGGTTAGCATAGTTGCTAATGAACAATGTTGCAAGCTGTCCATTTCCCGGAATCCTAAAGGAGTTGATTTTGCACCTATTTTACTTCTAAACTAATTCTATTGATTTAATTTTTTGTATTCAATCCACGCTCCCATTGCTTTAGGTGACATAATCTCCGGCTTGCCTAAATCTTTATCTTCTACATCCATAAGTTCTTCTGGCAAATCATTAATCAATAGATCCAAGTCGTGGTGACTATTTATTTTCTCCATTACAATATTGGCCATTTCCTCATTATGAATAATTTTTCTTGCCCTTACAGCTTTTACCAAACCTTTCAACAAGGTTTCCCAGGTGGTCATTGGTCCTTGTACAATGGAAGCAGATTCCGCGAAAGAATCAATAAATGCAAAAGGCACTTTTGCAAATTCTTCCTCCATGGCAATAACACAGGCAATCCAATCAGAGTCGAAAGAGAAGTCGTAAACAGATGGATTCTTAAGTATTTCTGATAAAATGTCTTTGTGATATAATTTAAAAGCAGCTTGGGAATCGCGAATATCACGTGAGAAGATACTAACTCCAATCATTCGCTGCATATGCCGAAGCGCTTTAATGCCAATTCCCCAGCGGTTTTCTTGTTTAACCAAAACAGCATTTGGATCCTTTCTGTTTCCAAGAACTACCTTAAAGCCTTTTTCTAAATGTGGTCTAAGAAGTAAACCAATTTGAGATAAATGTACAGAATTATCAGCATCCGTGTAAATGATTATATCTACCCCATCACGCATAGCTTTCTCACATCCTAAAAGAATTGCACCCCCTTTTCGAGAATCATCTGCTGAAACCAGGTTTTGTAAAGGAGGCTGGTCCGCTGGCAAGGCCTTTTCTAAGAAAAGGACCTCTATTTGATCTGCATATTCAGATTCTTTTCGAATAGATTCTGCGATATCTCCGCTGCCATATGGACAACCATCATCTACTGCATAAATTTTCCAATCAATCTTTGAACCTTTAAAAAGCCAGGTAAGTTGATCTACTTTTACATTTAATAAATCTTCACCATTAGGATTACTGTCAGTTTTCTTTAGAAGCCTGTTTTGTTCTCCCCACATGGCAAACACAACCCCTATTTTTAATTTATGGTGGCAAGATTCAATATAGTGTTTGGAATCAGAAATTTTGGCCGCTAAACGAAACGATAAGGGTGTACTGGTGTCGTTACCTAACTTTATGATTTCCTCGAGAGGAAAGCTATGAATGCGGTTTACAAGGTCATAAAGATAAGTTTGGTCTGAGGCAGAAGTTAAATCAAAACTTTGTCTGCTCAATTGACAAATACTATTTAAGGATGGATTCATATTATCAAGAGTTTATGAGCGCTAAAATACGGAGTATCTAGGTTTATTTAAATTGATTTTATAGGTCTTGGTCTTACAAGAAGAAAAAGCCATAATGCTAATAATCAGAATAAGTCCGGATATCAATATTCTTCTTACCATTTAGTTTTAATTTATTCTGATTTTGATTGCATTTAATGGTCAAGTATATGAGTAGTTACAGGAAAATGAGTCACCAATTTCAAACCTTTCTTAAAGATAATTAATGTTCTTATAATTGTTCTATTAGTTCATCGTCCTTTATGCCAAATCTATACTGTATTTTGGCATAATTGTTGCTTTATTGAGACAACTCGTTTTATCAACATTATTTATACTTATATCCGAAGAATGGTTTTGAATAATAGTATATCAAAATTGTTTTCAAAGTAGAAAAGAAACTTAATTTTTAATATTCCCTTTTTATGAAAAACGTCATTCTCATAGTATCTCTATTGGTAAGTTGTATTACCGTTTTTGGACAAGAACAAAGAACTTATTTTGGGGATGTGTATTTTGTACCTGGTAAGTACAAATCAATATATAATTCTCCTGAAGGTTCTCCATATTTGAATGAAGAATTTGTACCGGCCAAAATTAATAATATTGCTGATACGCAATTAGTAAGATTCGATGCCGTATTAGGGAATGTTGAAGTAATGATCACTGAAAGTAAGGTTGTGACAATTGAAAATTCAAAACCATATACAATCTCTTTGATGGATGGATCAAATAAAGTCTATAAAACACTTAAGTATGCGGATTTAAATGGAAATGAAAATAATTCATTTTTTGAATTATTGGATAGTACGTTAATCTATAAACTTTACTTAAAAGAAAATAAAAGGTTTTTTAAAAAAGTTAAAGCTCAGGGCTATGCGGAAGAAAAACCAGCCCAATTTAAAAAAGTAAAAAGCGAATTTTATGTAACAGATTTTAAAAGTCAGTCTGAACGACTTTTATATATACCCCAAAAATTAAAACCTTTTACTGAATTTTTTCAGGAAGATTCAAAATCAATTAAAAATTTTATAAAGGATAATAAATTAAATATTGGTGATGCCAATGATTTAGTAAAGATTTTTAAATTCCATTTCGAGCAATAAAAATAATTAGGTTTACATGTATTGCATTGCCTATTATACACTTGAGAATGGGAAAGGTTCAATCACTACTTGATGAGGTTACGGTAGTCCATACTTTTTTGGACCATGTATTTCCAGATATCTCCCTGGATGTTTTGGTCGACTATGGAATCAAACGTCTTATCCGCTTCGCAGAAATAGTAGAATTGGTAAAGTTTGTTCTTGGGGATCTTAAGACCATTTATAACCAGCGAATCAGGGATATTTTCATAGACAGCATTATACTTGGCTTCTTTTATGTCCCGTGCCACTCTTTTTTTGAGCATCAATGTCCGGCCGGAGAGAGCATTTATTATCGGATCCAATTTAACCGAGATCACCTTAAAATCCCAGGTTCTTGCAGTATATAGCAGTCGCTCGTTCTTGGTCCTGATACCGACATTTGCATTAGGAAGTTCAAGAGTGGCTTCATTAATGATCTGACCAATATCCATTCCTTCAACATCTTGGATTAATTCTCCTGATAGGTCAAAGGGTCTTAATACAACCTCATCAAGTTCGATAGTGCTTTGTTCCATTTCGATGGATAGCAAGGTCGATTTAAGTACGGACTTATTTACGGGAATGATCTTTCTCTTAAACTGTATAGAGGAAATAACCAGAGTATCGAAAAGCCTGGCAGTTATTGAAAAATAACCGGTCTTATCGGAAATAGTAACCTTTTGGG
>NZ_JBATGR010000275.1:0-3376 GCF_049665975.1 Eudoraea sp. | reverse complement strand
ACGTAGTACAGATCAGCCAATCTATACACTAAAAAGTCAATGATCTCTGTATCTGAAGAACCTTTGCGAAACATTAAATAGGCATTTTCTATTTGTTCCTGTTTAAAGAAATCCAGATCGTCAGAACCATACGCACTAAAGGCGTTCCATGATTTTAGGCCCTCCAGCATGTTCCAATGTGCCTCATACATCAATTTCGCCAGTCCTAATTGCTTATTATACTCGGCCCTGTCTGGTCTGTTTTTAGAGCTTTTGAGCAGGTAATTATATTTCTCCAGCAAGTGCTGATCGGCTTTTTTTGCCTCGCTTAGCAGACTGTAATAAGCCCTGGAAACATAGGCATTATATAATTTCACAAATAAGCTGGCCCTTTCCCGGGCTTTAGGCTTCATGGTTGCCAGAATTTCCTGCTCCGTGGAGGTATAAAGATCCTCCATGGGGGTATCACTGGAAGTGGTACCATTATAGGAATTATCCCATGCGGCTGACTGGGTGGTTTCTTGTAAGTTACTTTTATAGTCTTGTTGAGTGTACTGCTGAGCCGCAGTGTTAGTCGTAAAGGAGACGGTAAGCAGCAGCCATACCAGCCCTGAAAAAATAGGTAGTTCGTTTTTTCTTTCCATTTTCACCAATAGGATTATAATCCCATTTTACGCTCCTGTTCTAAGAGAGCTTATTCTACCTCAAGTAACGAAAAGAAGGAAGTTAAAAAAAGAAATGCCTTTAAAGGGACTATATAGTCGATGAGGGTGCTTTAAAAAGGCTTGTCCGATGTAAAAACCTACAAGCATGTACGGCAGCTTACTCCCCATACGAGCTTACAGCATATAGAAAATCTATTGGCTATATGCCTGGTATTTTATCCTTTGTACAAAAAAAAGGTGCATTCGGACATTTTACAAGTGTCTTCGTCCCTGAATCACTATAAAAAACCGCTTAACTCCTTATATTACATATAACTCCCTCAGATCTCTCCAAATCATCATTTAATAGCTACTAGCAATGGACCATAAATCCGTAAAAGTGTAATCTAAACTCCATAATTATGAAAACAAAAATCCAGAGTAGTCTGAAAGCAATGTTTAAGCTGGCCATAATGGCACTAATTGTGATGACCTATTCCTGCAGCAAGGAAACTGCTCAGGAGCTTAAAGAAACGCAGGGTGCGGAGAAAGCCATATCTGAGAATACTACCAATGAAATAAACTATGTTTTGGAAACCTTTATCCAGGGCTCTCCCATTAGCGGAGCCAATGGTATTGACATTGGGCCGGAAGGCAATCTTTACATCGCAAGTGTTACTGGTCAGGAAATTGTTGTGATGAAGGAGAATGATGGCGAGATCATCGATAGAATTGGGCCAGAAAGGGGAGTTCTAGGTCCTGATGATCTTGTGTTTGGTCCGGATGGAACGCTCTACTGGACCGACATCCTAACAGGATTTGTAGGACGAATGACTGCGGATGGACAACAGTTAGGGTACCAATTTGTTGCCCCTGGTGTTAATCCTATTGGGTTCTCACCCGATGGGCGTCTCTTTGTAGCCCTTGATTTCCTGGGCGACGGCTTGTATGAGCTTGATCCCAATCTTGTGGAACCTCCGCGCCCTATAGTGGTAGCCACTGAAGATAACCCTTTCCCCCTTGGTTTTTTAAATGCATTTGACTTCTGTTCGGACGGGCGCTTATATGGCCCCCTGTTTGCACTAGGTTATGTTATCAGTGTGAATGTAGATGCTGATAATCCTGTTACTTCAGACCCCTTCAATGACCCTGATTTGGATCTTCAAATAGTGGCAACAGGGTTTAAGAATCCTGCAGCTGCAAAGTTCGGCCCGGACGGACTTCTATATGTACTGGATCAAACTGGCGAGGTTTTTAAGGTAAATGTTGAAACCGGTGAGAAAACATTGTTCATTACTTGCCAACCAGGGCTTGAT
This sequence comes from Eudoraea sp., assembly GCF_049665975.1. Taxonomy (GTDB): domain Bacteria; phylum Bacteroidota; class Bacteroidia; order Flavobacteriales; family Flavobacteriaceae; genus Eudoraea. The sequence continues at coordinate 1,437 of NZ_JBATGR010000275.1, read as the reverse complement.
AATCTGGTCTTCTGCGCAGATGGTGCCTTTTATATGACCAATGCTGACTACGGGTGGGTAGACGAAATACAACCAAGCGGGGAATCTCGCAACATAAGCCGTGGGGGGTTAATAGCACCTCAGGGTCTGGCCGTTTTACCGGGAACTAATGGCCAGGATGCTTTGTATGAGGCTGATCTATTTAATTTAAGACAATTCAATACACAAAGCGGTGAAGAGGAAAATATTTATAAGGGCTTTCTTGTTCCTGAAGGTCCGGAGTCACTGATATTACCGATGAATATTTCAACAGATGGGAACAATCTGGTAGTTTCTTCATGGTTTAGTGGTGGGGTACAGGTCTGGAATCCTCAGGATGGAGTTATTGAGGCCTATCCTGCCTTTCCAGTTCCCATGGATGCCCTCCGATTCAAGGATGATATTATAGTCTCCGATGCAGGACTGGGAGGTAGTGGTTTGTACTGGGCGAGTTCCGCGGAAGAAATAGCGCTAGCCGGCATAACTGTAGGCTCGCTTGGTGGTTTGGCCACAGATGGGGAAACCGTATGGGCGGCCGACTGGGTCACAGGCAATATTTTACAGATAGGTTTTGATGGCAAAACCCCAACTAATATTGAGGTTATAGCTGGTCTGCAGAATCCCGAAGGATTGGCTTTAGATGAAACCGGTGGCTTGCTGGTGGTTGAATGGGGAGCTGCACGCCTATCGCGTATAGACTTGTTAACTGGTGAAAGGACCACCATTGCTGAGGGTCTTGAACTTGGCACTGCTGGTCTGGGTGCTCCTCCAGGGTGGTCATTTGATGGTGTTACCATTGGTTCATCCGGAGACATCTATGTTTCAGGTGCCGGAGCGAATGTTATTTATCGCGTCACGCAAGAATAAGGTACATTAAAAACTTCCAACCCTGAGAATTGGAGCATTTTGTTTGAGGAAAGAAGTGCGTAGTAAAGGCTGAGAAATCTAAAGGATGGTCAAATAAATAACTGAATTCGTTTCATAAAAGTCCCTTATGTCATTTCGATATGAGGTGCGAAGCAACGATTGAGAAATCTAAAGGATAGGCCAAGAAATCCCTGAATCCCGTTCGAAAAGACCTTGATGTCATTTCGACATGAGTAGCGAAGCAATGATTGAGAAATCTAAAGGATAGGCCAAGAAATCCCTGAATCCCGTTCGAAAAGACCTTGATGTCATTTCGACATGAGTGGCTTAGCAACGATTGAGAAATCTAAACTACACTCAACTTCATTTGAAAACAGTTGTTTTGAGATTTCTCACGCGCACTGCGTGCGGTTCGAAATGACAGCTATACGTTGCACCAGCCTATTTTAAACCCAAACAGGTCATTTCGATATGAGGTGCGAAGTACCGACTGAGAAATCTAAAGGATAGTTCAAGAAATCCCTGAATTGGGTTTCGGGAAGACCTCTATGT
>NZ_JBATGR010000274.1:0-4312 GCF_049665975.1 Eudoraea sp. | reverse complement strand
GCACCACCTCTATCTGTGAGAGGAGTACCGTCAGGGCCATATTGTTGTCCTTTAAGGAAACCAAAACCAATATGAGTACCGTCTGCAATACCATCATTATTATCATCAACAGTACCATCTGCACCAGCAGGTTCACCTTGAAGTGGTACACCACCTCTTCGTTCTTCCTGGCCGCCTCCTAAAACATTACTTTCAGGGCCTTCAAATAAATCATAGAATTCAGATAAGGTTGAAAAGCCATTCCATCCACCAGATTGCTCGGGTGTTACAAGATTATAGTGCAGGCCATTCCAAATCCTATTACCAACCTGGGTATTTATCCACCAGATGGTTTCATTATCAGGGGTATCTCGGAAGATATCAAAAAATCCAGCTTCTAATGCATAACCATCAGCAGTAATTTCATCTACTAAGGTTATCACTCTAGCCATATCAGCGGCATCCGGGCTCCCAGAACCATTGAAAATATGCCTGTTTAAATGAGTTTTAGCCAATAGGTATCTGGCTGCGGCTTTGGAAACATTTACATTTTCTGCACCGGATGGACCAGTAGCAGGAAGTCCGGAAATAGCGGCATCTAAATCAGAAACTATAAGTGCTATGGCATCTTCACCAGTCAAAACTGCAGGATCATCCAATGGAGGAGCGGCAGTATCCCTGATTGGCACCTGGCCAAAATTATCTAAAACTACATATACTGCTAAAGCTCTGAAAAAGGATGCAGCTGCCCTTGAATCGGGTGAAGATGCAGACCTGCTGTCTAATACTTCACTGGCTACAAGCTGAAGCTCATTCCATTGATTCCAAACTGCTGTAATATACTGATGATCCGGAGTCCAGGAGTGTTGGTGTAATTGTCTCCATATTCCATTATCACCCCAGTCAGATCCCCTTGTAGGAACCAACATTTCATCTGTTGTAACCTCAGCTAATGCATACAGGTCTGCCTGGTTACCAATGTATCCGTTAATGGAATTATACATGGCAGTAACCTGACTTGCTGCCTCCTCGGCAGTTGCTATACCCTCAAAGTTAGGGGCAAGCAAAGAATCGGTTGCTTCGATTTCCAGATCGGTACATGAGAAAAACAGTGCCAATGCGGGTAGCGAAAACATCAAAATTTTTGATCGTGTTTTTAAATAATTAATCATTGCAGTTTTTTTTTAAAATTAAAATTTAGCATTTATTCCTAAAGTCACTGTCAGAGGTCTGGGGAATGTGGTATAATCTATTCCTTGACTCGGAATACCGGATCCCAAATCACCCGTGTTGGCCGAAACCTCCGGATCCAGTCCGGTATAGTCAGTAAACAGTAATAAATTCTGTCCGGTTAATGAAAATCTTAGGTTTTTAAACACTTTGTCACCACTAAGAGGCACATTATAGCCAACCGTTGCGTTTTGTAAACGAATAAAATCTCCTTTCTCTAAATATAGGGTAGACACTTCCTGGGATATTAGTGTTAAACCTTCGGGATCTACGTTTCTGGAAGTTTCAAAGGTAGGTCTGTTTAAGAAGGCATTTCTTGTATTGTTATAAACCGAGAATCCAAATTGACCTGCAAAGAAGACATTAGCATCAAATCTGCCTGCCTTTAAATTCAGGGTAAGTCCTGAAAGAACGTCTGGTACAGCATCCTCACCTACAAAACTTTTTTCGTCTGCATTAAAGTTAGGGTTTCCGCTGGCATCCTCAGAATATGTTGCCATATAGTAAGAGAAAATAGATATCCCTTCTCCCAGGCGCTGAGCAAAGGCTCCGGTAAGCCCAGGACCATTAACTTGTCCGAAATCTGCTGTAGTACCATCTAACCCTTTAACCTTATTGTCATTATAGGAGATATTAAATGCTCCCGAAAAAGTTAAATTATCTTTTTGGATAAAATCATAAGCCAGAGCCAATTCTACCCCTTTGTTGATTAACTTGCCATTTTCAAGGTTCTTAAAGACAAAAGGATCAAAAGCTGGTGCTGCTGCCGCTTGTCTAAACAATAGATCTGAAGTCTCCTTGTTATAGAAGTCCAGAGAGCCGGTAAAGCGATCGAGGCCGAAACCAAAATCGATTCCAATATTATAATCAAGAGTCTGTTCCCATTTTAAATCAGGGTTTTGTACTGCAACTGTTTCAAGTCCTGGTCTGTTTACACTACCATCATCATTAATGGTTGGTGCAGCAAAACGCTGCCTTTTGATAAACTGACCATAACCCAGACCATCCTGGTTACCTGTGATACCTGCACTTAATCTTAATTTAAGTGTAGAAATCGCAGGACCAATGAATTCTTCTTCATTAACCTTCCATGCAAAGGCACCAGAGGGGAAATAACCATATTGGTTGTCCGGCGCAAATTTGGACGAACCATCCGCTCTAAATGTTGCTGTAAATAAGTATTTGTTATGCAAGTTCACATTTGCTCTTGCAAAGAAAGATTGTAATTCATCCGTATTATCAAAGTTATCGGACCATGCAGAAACGTACTTTCTAACACCAAGTGGACTTAAAACACCGGTATCACTAAATGGATTAAGACTGTTTATAAAACTGCCATTTGGATCATACCCAAATTGCTGGTATCCACCAGAAACGAGTGTTTGTCCGCTTCTGATAGTTTCTTTTAAGTCAGTACCCATTTGATCAAGGTTTTCTGTAAATGATCCCCAACCCTGAGAATTAAATCCTTGTCTTCTAAAATCCTGATAGGTAAAACCTATAATAGCATCTAAAGAAACGCTGGACCAATCTTTTTGCCAATTAAGTGTTGCTTCAAGTAATTTACTTGTCGCTTGTAATTCATTATACGAAGTCTGACCGTTACCACTAACCCTGTTCTGATTTGTAGCATTAGGTGAAATAGTTGCGCTGGCAGCAGCGAAGGAGTCATCATATCCTACAGCTACCTTTGCTCTCAATTCACTGTCTTCTAAATCAACAATATCATAAGAAGCAGCAAAGTTGATTAAAAACCTATCCGTATTAGTTTTCTGTCGGAAATTCTCCAAAAGGTTGGCAGGGTTTAACAGGTTACCTGCAATAACGAAATTCGGATTAGCTGGCCACGTTGGATTTGCGGAATATGTCGCTCCAATTATGTTACCACTTGCACCGGTTCCTCCACTAATTTGTGGTGCCAAATCATTTACGCGAGCAATAGAGGCTTGTAAATCAAATTTTAGCCTGTCATCTACAAAACGCTGATTGACATTTACTCTTCCTGTGATTCTTTCCTGTGAAGACCCTTGGATAACTCCAAACTGTTTTCCATAAGAAAAGGTACCTCGTACATTACCACTACCGTAATTATTGGAATAAGATAAATTGGTAACAGGAGAAGCCACAGTTCTTAAAACTACTTTCTGCCAGTCTGTATTAGAACCTGCATTAATATCATTGGCAATATCCTGACCTCGTATAGCGGCAGTCTGTGCCAGAAATGTTGGTGCATCAAAAAGGTCAAAATTCTTTCTGGGCGTGCCAATACTAAGGGTTTGATCAAATTCCCATACACCGCCTTGAGCAGTTTTACCACTTTTTGTTGTTACAATTACTACCCCGTTAGCTCCCCTGGACCCGTAAATGGCCGTTGCAGATGCATCTTTTAATATAGAGATACTTTCAATATCAGCCGGGTTAATAAAGTTTAAAGGGTTTCTTGAAGCATTTTCACCACCAGTTACATCGCCACCACCAGGAGTGGTAGATTCCGATGATAACGGAACACCATCTACAACGAAAAGTGGACTATTGTTGGAACGGATAGAGTTAGCACCCCTTATCCTAATGTTTACTCCAGCACCAGGTTCACCACTTGCCTGGGTAATTTGAACCCCTGAAGTTTTACCCTGGATCAATTGCTCAGGTGAAGCAATAATACCACTGTTAAAATCTTCTGCATTAACTGCAGATACAGCACCGGTAGCATCTTTAACTGTAGTAGTACCATAACCTATGATAACCACTTCATCTAATGCCTGTGCATCTTCGTCCAAAACTACATTAACAATAGTTCTTCCATTAATCCCAACTTCTTTTGTACTGTAACCAATGTAACTAATTACCAGTGCGGCATTGCTGTCCACATTGTTTATTGTGTAGTTACCGTCGAAGTCTGTCTGTGTACCGTTGGTAGTTCCTTTTACAACAACACTGGCCCCTGGTAAAGGACCATTTGCATCAGTAACTGTACCTGATACTTCTTGCGCTTTTGCAAGTCCGAAGCTTAAAATAGCTCCAACCAATAAAAAGCTCTTTAGTAGCGTAATCTTCATAAAAAGTTAATTTTGAGTTTAGTTAATTTTAGTACCAAAGGTTAAAC
>NZ_JBATGR010000273.1:0-1524 GCF_049665975.1 Eudoraea sp. | reverse complement strand
GTATTCATTCGGAAGTATAGAGAAATACACCAAAAATCTAATTGAAATATTTGGTGAAGAAGAGGAATTTTACACCCAATTAGGTCAGCAAATTTATATTGAAAGCAAAATTATTGATCAGAAATTCAAGAATGTAGAACATGCCATAAAGTACTTTGCACTAAGTTTTATCTTTATAGTGGTTATTGTTGTCGTATGGTTTATTCACTTGTATTTGTAATTAAGGCTTAGAAGCGGAGAATCTAAACCAATTGTATTTTTTCGTTCATGTTGAATTTATTCTGCCTTCGGTAAGAAAAACCCTATGTTGGGACGGTAAAAAGGCCTGTTCGTCCTTAAAAAGAAAATAGAATATCCTTAACTTCTTATCTTTTTTGAAGAAAAAATAGTACTAATCAATAATCTAAAACCAGCTAACTATGGAAAATCACAATATCATACTTTTCGTTGACACCGCGAATATCACAAAGGAAAACATTGAGGAACGTTGCTCTTTTCATCAGGGAAAAAGTAAAGAACGCCCTGGTGATCATTCCACAAGTGTAGATGCGGGAGAAACAATAACCTGGCTGGGGCTTTCTACTTCTAATGCCAACGATGTTGTTAATATCACCAAAATAGAATATAAAGGAGGAGCTGATCTTTTTGGCCGCCCTAAGCTTAATGGGGATGGAGGATATCCGGAAACTGTTATCGGCACAATCAAAAATGCCCCTAAAGGCGAAGAAACATATACCATTACATTCACCGTTTACGAGGGGAACAATGGCGGTAAAAGAAGTGGAAAATTTACACTGGATCCTAAACTCCAGCCAAAAAACTAATAACGCTCTAATATAATTTATAAAATGGCAGAATGTTCTTGTTTAGGAATTAAATATGCTACAAAAAAAGTCTGTTTTTTAATAGGCTTTTTTTATTTTATTTTATTTGCCGGGTTTAGCCAGAATCAAGCAATTGCAGATAGTCTGGAAGCCATTTATCTCTCAGGAAATTATAGAGACAGTGATAAATTAGAAATACTAAATGAAATTGCGGTTAGTCAGGCCGATGCAGAAAAAAAGCTTACCTATAGTCTCGAATTAATTGAGGCCGCCAGGGCCTTAGATTCTGTAAATTACGTTATTACCGGATTTTTGGAAAAAGGCACTGCTTTAAGACTTAAAGGCGATCTCAGCGAAGCCCTGAAATCTTATTTTGAAGCGGCAGATATTGCAACCCGTGAAGAGGCCAAAAGAAACCTTGGCATAGCAAATTTTGCTATCGCCGATGTGTATTCAATTATGGGAAATCATGATAATGCCATAAAATATTACCAAAATGCTATCAAAATCCTTCAGAAAGTAAAAGATTCCATAAACCTTGCAACAGCATTAACTAATGCCGGGGATGATTACTTTAATAATGGAAAGCTGGATTCTGCACTCATCTATTTTGAAGATTCAGATAAGATCTTCAGGAAAATCAACTACCCAATTGGTACTGCCTACAATAAAGGGAACATAGGGATGGTCTATGCAGAAC